>NZ_JBSFKQ010000029.1:0-96219 GCF_053598615.1 Kitasatospora sp. NPDC001095
CCCCGGGGGCCGGACAGGGACCACCGGAGTGACCCACGAGGGCCCGTGCCGCGCAACCGCGCGACACGGGCCCTCGCCCCGTTCCCGACCGGCCGGGACGCAGCCGTCCGGGCACATCATGCTCTACTGCCGGCATTCGCCGACCGCCGGCGAACCGGTGGCCGGCTCGCAGCATCCCCGCCGGCTGCCGCAAGCGCCCCGCTCGGGGCGCCGGGATGCCATGACATCAAAACGTAACGCTTCCGTGAAAAGTCGTCAGGCGTAAAGCCTTCCCCAACTCCTGTTCAATCTGGCATGTTTCCTTCAAATCCCGCGCGATCCCCCTCACGCACGGGCCGAATCGGAGGACACGTGTCACCCCTGATATCCCGGCGGCTCGGCCGCCCGGCCGCGGCCCTCGCCGTACTCTCGGCCATGGCGCTCGCCACCCCCACCGCGTTCGCGACCGCCGCCACCGCGACCACCACCCCCACCGTCCCCGGCGCGGTCTCCGCACCCGGCGCCCAAGCGTCCGGAGCCCAAGCGTCCGGCGCCCAGGCCCCCGGCGCCCAGACCCCCGCCGTCGCGGGCACCGCGGTCGGTTGGGCCGTCGGCACCCGCGCCTACCTGGTGATCAGCGCCCCGGCCGACGTCGCCGCCGCCAAGGCCGCCGTCGCGGCCAAGGGCGGTACCGTCTTCGCGAGTTACGACCAGATCGGCGTCATCGTCGCCCACTCCACCAGCACCGGCTTCGCCGCCGCGCTGCGGACGGTCACCGGCATCCAGCAGGTTGGCGCGACCCGCACCTCCGACGTGCCGGCCGATGCCTACAGCCCGGCCCTGCCCGCCAACCCCGCCCAGGCGGTCACCACGCTCACCGAGTCCAACCGCTGGGACATGACCCAGATCAAGGCCGACCAGGCCTGGAACGTCACCACCGGCTCGCCGTCCGTCAAGGTCGGCGTGCTCGACACCGGCGTGGACGACCAGCACCAGGACCTCGCGCCGAACTTCGACGCCGCCGACTCGGTCTCCTGCGCCTACGGCAAGCCCGACACCCGCAGCGGCGCCTGGCGCGACGTGGACACCCACGGCACCCACGTCGCCGGCACCATCGCGGCCGCGAAGAACGGCAAGGGCGTCATCGGCGTCGCGCCGGGCGTGAAGATCGCCTCGGTCCGGATCGCCGAGCCGACCAGCACCCTCTTCTTCGCCGAGAACACCGTCTGCGGCTTCGTCTGGGCAGGTGACCACGGCTTCAAGGTCACCAACAACAGCTACTACACCGACCCGTGGCAGTTCAACTGCCCGAACGACCTCGACCAGGCGGCCCTCATCGAGGGCGTCAAGCGCGCCCAGGAGTACGCCGAGGGCAAGGGCTCGCTGCAGGTCGCGGCGGCCGGCAACTCCAACTACGACCTGGCCAACAAGACCACCGACACCGCGAGCCCGAACGACTCCACCCCGACCACCCGGACCATCAGCAACGCCTGCCTCGACATCCCCACCGAACTCCCCGGCGTGGTGACCGTCGCTGCCACGGGCAGCGGCAGCGGCAAGGCCTCCTACTCCAACTTCGGCCGGGGCGTCATCGACGTCGCTGCGCCCGGCGGCGACGGCGCCACCGGCGTCTACTCGACCCTGCCCGGCGGCAAGTACGGCACCAAGAGCGGCACTTCGATGGCCTCCCCGCACGTCACCGGCGTCGCCGCGCTGATCGCCAGCGCCGACCCGACGCTCACCCCGGCCGACATCCGTGCCCGCCTCGCGAGCCAGGCCAACGACCTGGCCTGCCCCGCCTCCGACAGCCGCTGCACCGGCACCACCGCCAACAACAGCTTCTTCGGCGAGGGCCAGGTCGACGCGCTGAAGGCCGTCGGCGGCGCCACCCCGCCCACCGGCACGTACTTCGAGAACACCGCCGACGTGGCGATCCCCGACAACACCACGGTGGAGAGCCCGATCACCGTCACCGGCGTCACCGGCAACGCGCCCGCGACGCTCAAGGTCGGCGTGGACATCAAGCACACCTATCGAGGTGACCTCGTCCTCTCCCTCGTCGCCCCGAACGGCACGGTCTACCTCCTGGAGGACTTCGTCGACAGCGACAGCACCGACAACGTCGCCAAGGCCTACACCGTCAACGCCGCCGCGAGCGCGGCGAACGGCACCTGGAAGCTCCGGGTGAAGGACGGCGCCGCCGGCGACACCGGCACGATCGACGCCTGGAACCTCACCTTCTGAACCGTCTGAACCGTCTGAACCTTCTGAACCATGCGAACCGTCCCGGCCGCCCGACGCCCCACGGCGTCGGGCGGCCGGTGCCGCGAGCGGGACGCCGACGGCCACCTGGGTGGCGTACCCGGCGACGCCGCGTCGAGTCAGCGCGTTTCAGCGCGTTTCAGCGGGTCCCCACGTCCAGCGTCCAGTAGTGCTGGAACTCGGTGCTGCCCGTCGGCCGGGCCTGGTGGTAGTAGCCCACGCCGGCTTCCAGGGCCGCGCAGTTGAGGATGAGGTTGCGGTGCGCCCAGTGCCATGTCGAGTCCCGCTGCATCCAGTACTCCACGGCCTGGGCGGGACTGGGGGCGGGCTCGGGCTGCCCCTGCTGGAAGTAGACGTTCTCCCCGCGGTAGGTGTGGTAGCCCGCGAGGTCCATGGGTTCGCCGTCGTCCCACACCAGTTTCCCGTCGGGCCCCCGATGCATGTTCGTGTCCAGCTGGACCTGGGCGCTGGGAACGGTGGACAGGTAACTGCTGTGGTCGTACGCGGTGTTCCTGAGCTGCTGGGAGAACTGGAAGGGGCTGGGGCAGGCGCTCGTCTTCGCCTCTCCCTGCGGGTCCGGTTCGAGAAGGGGGTACAACTCCGGGTGGGTCCGTGCCCGGTTGACGAGGTCGAAGAGCTCCTGCTCCAGCGGATCCGGCGCGGGACCGGCTCCCGAGGTGATCTGTCCGATCATGCCGCTGAAGTACTCGGCGAACCACAGGTTCCCGTCCGGTCCGGACGCGATGGCGTACGGGTGGCCGTCCGCGGTGGGCAGCGGGTACTCGGTGACGGATCCCGTCGGGGTGATGCGCCCGATCCGGTTGCCCGTGGACTCGGTGAACCACATGTTCCCGTCGGAGCCGAACGCGATGGCGTACGGGGAACTGCCCGGGTTGGGCAGTGGGTGTTCGGTGACGGATCCCTTCGATGTGATCCGCCCGATCCGGTCGGCCCTGGACTCGGTGAACCACAGGCTTCCGTCCGGGGCGGCCGCGATGCCGGTCGGCCCGCTGTCGGGGGTCGGCAGGGAGAATTCGGTGACGGATCCCGTCGGGGTGATCTGCCCGATCGTGCCACTCCAGTAGTCGGTGAACCAGAGGTTTCCGCCCGGTCCCGCCACGATCCCCAGCGGGCGACCGCCCTCGGTGGGCAGGGTGAATTCGGCGATGTCCCCGGCCGGGGTGATGCGCCCGATCGTGCCGTCCCAGTACTCGGTGAACCAGAGATTGCCGTCGGGCCCGGCCGTGATGCCGAACGGGAAGGCATCCGAATGGGGCACGCGGAATTCGGCGATGTCCCCGGCCGGGGTGATCCGCCCGACCGCACCGCCGAAGTACTCGGTGAACCACAGGTTGCCGTCGGGCCCGGCCGTGATGCCGAACGGGAGGCTGACCGGGGTGGGCAGCGGGTACTCGGTGACGGATCCCGTCGGGGTGATCCGTCCGATGCGGCTGCCGGTGGACTCGGTGAACCACAGGTTGCCGTCCGGCCCGGCCGCGATCCCGAGCGGATGGCTGTTCTGTACGGGCAAGGGGTATTCGGTGATGGACCCGCCCGGGGTGATCTGCCCGATCACACCGTTGTCGTATTCGCTGAACCACAGGTTGCCGTCCGGCCCCACGACGATCCCGGTCGGCCCGCTGTCCGCGGGGGGCAGATGGAATTCGGTGACGGACCCGTCCGGGGTGATCTGCCCGATCTTGCCGCTGAGGTACTCGGTGAACCACAGGTTCCCGTCCGGTCCCGCCACGATCCCCGAGGGCTGGCCGCCCGCGGTGAGCACGGGGTGCTCGGCGATGTCCCCGCCCAGGGTGATCCGTCCGATCTGGTTCCCGGCGCCCTCGACGAACCACAGGTTGCCGTCCGGCCCTGCCGTGATGTCCCACGGGGAGCTGTCCGAGGTGGGGACGGGGTGTTCCGTGATGTTCCCGCCGGTGGTGATCCGTCCGATCCGGTTGCCGGTGGACTCGACGAACCACAGGCTCCCGTCCGGCCCGGCCGTGATCCCCGTCGGGCCGCTGCCCGCGTCGGTCAGCGGGTGTTCGGTGATGGACCCGTCCGGGGTGATCTGCCCGATCACACCGTTGTTGTACTCGGTGAACCACACGTTGCCGTCCGGCCCGGCCGTGATGCCCCACGGGAAGCTGTTCGGGCCGGGGACGCGGTACTCGGTGACGGCACCGGCCGGGGTGATCCGTCCGATCATGCCGCCGTCGTACTCGGTGAACCACAGGTTCCCGTCCGGGCCGGCCGTGATCCCGGTCGGCCCGCCGTCCGGAGTGGGCAGGGGGTACTCGGTGACGGCCCCACCCGGGGTGATCCGCCCGACCAACCCCCGGTCGTACTCGGTGAACCACAGATTGCCGTCCGGCCCGACCGCCAGGTCCCAGGGGTAGGAGGAGCTGCCCGGGGTGGACAGGGCGTACTCCGTGAGGACCCCGGGGAGCGCCGCGGCCGGCGCGCCCGCCCGGAAGGAGTGCGGCAGACGACCTCGACGAAGGCCGCGCAGGGTGAAGGGTGTGGGTGTGGGCATGGGAAAACCTCATCCGCGTCCAATGCGGCACCGGCCCCGGTACGGGGACGTCGGCGCGGCGCAAGTGGCCGAGTGGCCGAGTGGCCGGGTAACCGAGTGGCCGAGTGGCCGAGTGGTCGAGCAACCGGGTAACCGAGTGGCCGAGCCGGGCTCGGTGCCGAACGGCGGGGCCGATCCGGGACGATCCGTTCGTGGTCGCATCCCCGGCCCGCCCCGCGTGCCCCCTGCCCGCACCGTGTGCGGCGAGCACGGCGGGGATCGACACCCGTCCTGCTTCCGCTTTCAGCCTGTTACCCCGTGTGGGTGATCGCAACTTGCGCGTTCCCGGGGCCGCTGAACGGAGCCCCGAGCGCACTCGATGAGGAAGCCGAAGTGCCGCGGCGAGCAGGTCCGGTCGCCACCGGCGCGTCGTGCGGCGTCCGCCGGCCCGGATGGTGAACGTGATCTGTCGAGGCCGACGTGGAGGTGGCGATGAGAGTTGTGTTCGTGCACGGGGCGTGCGTTCGGGACGGGTCGTGGTGGTGGCACCGCACCGCCGGGCTGCTGCGGGAACGGGGAGTGCCCAGCGCGGCCCCGGCGCTGCCCAGCTGCGGTGAGACGGGCGTGCCCGGCGGCCTCGGCGGGCCGGGTCTCCCGGAGGACGTCGCCGCGGTGCGGGAGATGCTGAGGGCGAGCGACGAGCCGACCGTCGTGGTCGCCCACAGCTACGGCGGTATCGTCACCGCCGAAGCCGCCGCAGGAGTCGGGTCGGTGCGCCACCTGCTGCTGGTCTCCAGCTACCTGCCCGAGGTCGGGCAGAGCCTGTCGCAGTTCGGCGACGGCCACCCCGCCCCCTACCTCGACGTCGACCCCGACAGCGGCACGTTCGGGGTCCGCCCGGAGTCGCTCGCGGGCACCTTCCTGCAGGACTGCGACCCGGAGGTCCAGGAGCAGGCGGCCGACCACCTCGCCCGGCAGAGTCTCCAGGCGACCGGGCAGCCGGTCGGCGCGGCCGCATGGCGGCAACTGCCCTCCACCTACCTCGTCTGCGCTCAGGACCGGGGCACCCCGCCGCGGCTGCAACGCGAGTTCGCCCGCCGCGCCGGCCGCGTCGTCGAGCTCGATGCCGGCCACCACCCGTTCCTGTCCCAGCCCGCGGCGGTCCGGGACCTGCTGCTGAGCCTGTGACGACAGCCGTGGGGGAGAACCGGGCCGGCGATCGGAGGAAGAAACCGGAGGAGGCCAGTCTCGGCGGCCGTTGGGTCGGTTGCGGGACCTGCGTGCCCGAGGGCACGCCGGTGCTCCGGCCGGTCCGCGGTGGCTTGCCAAGCTCGGGGCGGTGTCTCGGCGGACGTGGTGAGCGAGGTTGTGAGCGAGGTGGCGAGCGTGGTCGAGGTCTGGGTCGGGGAGTCGTCGGTGCTCCGCGAGCACGCGGCCGGGGCCGTCAAGGCGTTCGTCGGGCAGTATGGGCGATGTTCCCCGAAGCCGTTGCGAGAACACCCACGACGAGGACGAGTTGCTGACGTTCCATGACTTCCCGGCCGAGTGCCGGGCCCACCCGCGCTCGACCGGTCCGATCGGGTCGACGTTCGCCGGTGCGGGCCGCCCGGCCGTGGCGGCCCCGGCGGTGGCGGCATGAACAGGCCGACCAACGGGGCACTGCACCACGTCGAGATCTGGGTGCCGGACCTGGAGCGGGCCGTCGTCTCCTTCGGCTGGCTGTTGGAGGCCCTGGGCTACACGCTCTTCCAGAGCTGGAGCAACGGCCGCAGTTGGAAGCTCGGAGCGACGTACCTGGTCTTCGAGCAGTCTCCCGCCCTCACCGCCGGCCGGCACGACCGGTGCCGGCCCGGGCTGAACCATCTGGCGTTCCACGTCGAAGACCACCACACCGTGGAGGCACTGGCCGCCGAGGCGCCGCGGCACGGCTGGAACCTGATGTTCCCCGACCGCCACCCGCACGCCGGCGGCGAACAGAGCTACGCCGCCTACCTGGAGAACACCGACGGCTTCGAGGTCGAACTCGTCGCCGTCAACCCGCACGAACCGGACTGACGACGATCACCCCAGCCACAGGTCCGGACGACAGGCCCCGCCTCCCCGGGCCGGCTCTCCTGCCCGGTCCCCGTCCGGGGGCTTGCATGCGCGGCCGGAGGCGGCGCCTGGTACCCGGTGTCGAAGGACGGAACCACGGTGCAGTTGTGGGAGCTTGCGACACCGGGACGAGCCACGACACCGGCTCCGCACGCCCGGCAGCGGTCGTCCACGGCTCGCGGCCGTTCTTGACGAAGCCGCACGCGTGGCGGGTCTGCTCCCCTATCGTCGGGTGGCATGGGGAGCTTGGGGGACGGCGGGTTCGGCGGTGCGGTGCCCTACTCGGGCGTGCCGCCGGTGTTCGAGGACCGGACGCCGGACGCGTGCGTCGTGGTGCCGGGCATCATGGGCAGCGTCCTGGAGGACGCCGCGACGGGCCGCCCGCTGTGGGGTGTGGACCTCGGGATGCTGACGGGTGCGTCGGCCGGTGAGGGGCTGTTCGGTGCGCTGCGGGCGGACGAGTCGGAGCGGGCCGCCGACGCGGACACCTTCCGGCGGGCGCCGCTGACCCGCGTTCGGGCGACCGGGCTGCTGGCGAAGCCGTGGTGGCTGCCCGTCCTGGAGGGCCTGGACCCCTACGGCGAGGCCGTCAAGAGCCTGCGGCAGGTCACGCTGGCGCCGGAGGCGGTGGCGCCGTTCCCGTACGACTGGCGCCTCACCGTCGCCTACAACGGGGCGGTGCTCGCCCGCGCGGCCCGCGCGCACCTGACCGGTTGGCGGGAGCGGGTCGCCGCCCGGCCCGAGTGGCGGGCCGCCGGTGGGCGGCAGCCGCGGCTGCTGTTCGCCGCGCACTCGATGGGCGGGCTGGTGGTGCGGGCCGCGATGGAGCAGGACCCCGAACTCGCGGCCGACACCCGGGCGGTGGTCACCGTCGGGACCCCGTTCCTCGGATCCGTGAAGTCCGTCCTCACCCTCAACCTCCTGCACGCCGGGGCGAAACCGGCCAGGCTGCTGCGACAGGTGCAGGCGATGGCGGCGACCCTGCCGGGCGTCCACGACCTGCTGCCCGGCTACCGCTGCCTGGACCGCGGACTGGACGTCGACCGCCTCACCCCCTCCGATGTCGCCCGGCTCGGCGGCGACGAACACCTGGCCGCCCGCTCGCTCGACGAGCACACCCGCCGCTGGGAGCATCCGTTCGCGATGCCCGGGCACCGCGCGATCGTCGGCGAGGCGCAGGCCACCGTGCAGACCCTCGACGAACAGCAGCGCGCCGGGCAGGCGGTCGCCGTCGGACGGCACCACTCCTTCGACGCCGGCGAGGACGGCGAACTCGTCCGCGACCCGGCCACCGGCATCCCCGCCCGCCGAGACTCCCGCGGCGACGGCACCGTCCACACGCCGTCCGCCCAGGCCGGCGGCACCGAGGCTCGCACCTACGTCTTCGGCCAGCACGGCACCCTGATGCGCCACGACGACGTCCTGCGCCAGCTCCGCAACATCGCGCTGGAACGCCCCCAGGGGCCTCGCCTCTCCGGCACCAGCGCCGGGCCGGGCCTGGAGACCCCGCAGCTCGGCGGGAGGTTCGGGCAGCCGCTCACCCTCCACGCGACCGGCCTCGACACCCCGGCCAGGGGGAGCCTCACCGTCCGCAGCGCCACCACCGGCCGCATGGGCCACCCCCTCACCCTCCGCCGCGACCCCGACCGCACGGACGGCGCCCTCGCCGCCCGCTTCACCGCCGACGCGCCCGACCTGTACCGCGTGACCCTGGACGTCGAGGACCACGTACCGATCACCCAGCTCGTCCTCGTCAGCCCACCCGACGCCTGAGCCGCAAACCCCGCCCGACGCCCGACCCCGCCCGACGCCTGAATCGGAAACCCCGCCTTGGCCACACCCGTCGGCACCGACCGGAACCCGACCGAACCGCCCCCCGAGGGCGGCGGGATCGAGCTGTTCCCGGTGAACTTCACCGCCTACCGGCAGCACCCCGCCCTGGACACCGAGGCCCACGTCCGGGCGATCGCCGACCTGCTCGCCCCCTACGGTCCGCGCGTCAACAGCTGGACCACCCCCGAGGACGAACGGGACCGGCAGGCCGTCGAGGACCGGCTCGGCGAGTGGAAGCGGCCCGCCGCCTCCCGCGGCGGCAACACGGTGCTCTACTGGGTCGGCCACGGCAGCGCCGAACACCTCGCCCATCACCGCACCCCGGCCCCCATCGACGACGGGATCTCCCCGGAGGAGGTCGCCCGCGCCATCGGCAGCCGCCAGATCCACCCCGAGAACGAGGACAGTTGGGCGATCGTCGTCATCGACGCCTGCTTCTCCCGGGACTTCGCCCAGGAGGTGCACCGGATCCTCCTCGACAGGAAGTACCGCGACGCCGGCCGCTACCTGCTGCTGTCCACCGCGGCCGAGGGCTACACCGAACTCGGCGCCTTCACCGGCGCCCTCCGCCGCGTCCTGACCGTCACCTTCCGCGGGAAGCCCGACATCGGCCTCGCCGAACTGGGTGTCGAACTCAACCGCGAACTCCGCGGCGGCTACCGCGGCGACCGGGCCGTGCCCGGCGACCGGCTGGTGCGGCTCACCCCCGATGCCGCCACCTCCGTGTCCGCGCCGCTGGACCAGCTCGCCGAACTCCAGGCCGTCATCGACCGGTTGCCCACCGACGAGCAACGCCACTTCCTCCCCAAGGCGTCCGGCGCCGAACTCGGCGAACTCGCCTGGTACTTCCACGGACGCACCGAGGAACGCGACCACATCCTGCGCTGGTTGGCCACCGCCACCCGTGGCGCCCTCGTCGTCACCGGTCCCGCCGGCTCCGGCAAGTCGGCCCTCCTCGGCCACGTCCTGCTGCACACCCGTGCCCGGCTGCGCGACGTCCTCGTCCGCCACGGCCACCTGACCGCGCTGCCCGCCGAAGTGCCGTGCCCGGACGACCCGTTCGACCTCGTCGCCCACCTCTCCGGCCTCAGCCTCGCCCGCACCGTCCGGCTCCTCGCCGAAGCCGCCGGCCTGCCCGACCTCGCCCGGCAGGCCGACGACGGCCAGCCACCCGCCGTCCTCGCCGCCCGACTCGTCGCCCGGCTGCGCGCCCGGCCGACCCGGCTGACGCTGCTGTTCGACGCCCTCGACGAAGCCGAGCAGCCGCTGCTCATCGCCGACCTCCTCCTGCGCCCCCTCGCCGCCCTGCCCGCCGTCCGGGTCGTCATCGGCACCCGCCGCTCCACCCACGAAGGCCCCGACCAGCCCGCCCCCACCGACACCGACATCCTCGACGCGCTCCGCCCCCGGCCGACCCGTCGCGAGGCCGGACCGTGGGCTGACGTCGAACCGTGGGCCGACGTCGAACGCGTCGAGGTGAAGCAGGACCCGAAGGCCCTCGCCGGATACCTGCGCGCCAAGCTCGCCGCCGCCAGACAGCGCGGCGCCCTCGACGCCGACGACACGACCATCGAGGACGTCGTCCACCGGCTCGTCACCGACCACCGGCAACACGGCGCCGAACCACAGCAGTTCCTCTACGTCCGCCTTGCCGCCCACGAACTCCTCAACGACCCGGGCCTGCTCGCCGACCCCACCCCCCTGATCGGCCGCACCCACCGCCACCTGTTCACCCGCGCCCTCCAGCGACTCCACCGCACCAACCCGGACTACGCCCCGCTCCTGCGCGCCCTCGGCCTCGCCCAGGGCCGCGGCCTGCCCGCCCAGGACGGCATCTGGGCCCTCGCCGCCGACGCCCTTGCCGCAGAAGCCCTCGCCGCCGCCGCCCTTGCCGCAGAAGCCCTCGCCGCCGACGCCCTCGACGGCCGCACCGACACCGGCGCCGGCATCCCCGAACTGCTACGGGACGCCGCTCCCTACCTCACCGTCGACCACGAACACGAGCAGAGCGTCTACCGCCTCGCCCACCGCACCTTCACCGAACACTTCACCGCCGCCCCGGACACGGCTCGTGGCCACGCCCTCCTCACCGCCGCCCTCGCCCGGCACGGCCGGCAGAGCCTGGGCGCACAGGAGGACGCCACCGCCCCGCCGGCCGCGGTCGTCAGCCCTTACATCCACCACCACCTCGCCGCCCACGCCCGCCTGGGCCACGCCGCCGGGGCCCTCCACGCCCTCGCCGACCACACCGAGGTCCTGGACGCCCTCGACCTCACGAGCATCACCGCCGCGGCCTTCGACCACGGCCTGCCCTCCCACGAACTGCCCCCGGCCATCGCCGGAACCGTCCTGCTCCAGCACCGCGCCCGCGACACCGCCGCCACCGAGCAGTCGGCGGGCAGTACGGCCGGCTGGCGGCGTTGGTGGCGCCGGCTCGGCACCAGCTACATCCAAGGCGCCCCGCCCCCGCCCGAAGCACCTCTCCGCAACCCGCGCGGATGGCCTCCGGAACTGACCGTCGGCGAAGTCCGGCAACGTCAACTCCACCTGCAACTCACCGGCCACACCGACAAGGTGACCGCGGTGGCGGTGTTCACCGCGCCCGACGGCACTCCGCGGCTGGCCTCGGCCGGCGCGGACCGGACGGTGCGGATCTGGGACCCGGCGACCCGCGCCCAGGACGGCCCCTCCCTCACCGGCCACACCGACAAGGTGCGTGCGGTGGCCGCGTTCACCGCGCCTGACGGCACCGTGCGGCTGGCCACGGGCGGCGACGACGGGGCGGTGCGGATCTGGGACCCGACCATCGGAACCCAGGACGGAGTACCCCTCACCGGCCATGGCAGCGCAGTCGCCGCGGTGGCGGTGTTCACCGCGCCCGACGGCACTCCGCGGCTGGCCTCGGGCGGCGCGGACCGGACGGTGCGGATCTGGGACCCGGCCACCCGCGCCCAGGAGGGCCGGACCCTCACCGGCCACACCGACGAGGTGAACGCGGTGGCGGTGTTCACCGCGCCCGACGGCACCGCGCGCGTGGCCACGGGCAGCGACGACAAGACGGTGCGGATCTGGAACCCGGCCACCGGCGCCCAGGAGGGCCGGACCCTCACCGGCCACAGCGGCGTCGTGCTCGCCGTGGTGGCGTTTACCGCGCCCGACGGCACCGCGCGCGTGGCCACGAGCGGCGGCGACGGGACGGTGCGGATCTGGAACCCGGCCACCGGAGCCCAGGAGGGCGACACCATCACCGGCCACAGCTTCGGAGTGGCGGCGATGGTGGTGCTCACCGCGGCCGACGGCACGCCGCGCGTGGCCACCGGCAGCTACGACGGGGCCGTGCGGGTCTGGAACCCGGCCACCGGCACCCTGGAAGCCGTACCCGCCACCAGCGACGACCACTGGGTGAGCGCGGTGGTCCAGTTCACCGCGGCCGACGGCACTCCGCGCCTGGCCACCGGCGGCGAGGACCACTCGGTGCGGATCTGGGACCCGGCCGTCCGCCCCCAGAACGGCGAACCCGTCGACGACGGCATCTACGGAGTGATGGCGGTGGCGGTGTTCACCGCGCCCGACGGCACCCCGCGCCTGGCCACCGGCAGCCACGACAAGACGGTGCGGATCTGGAACCTGACGACCGGCAGGCAGGAAGGCGCGCCCCTCACCGGCCACACCAGCTGGCTGCGTGCGGTGGCGGTGTTCACCGCGCCCGACGGCACCCCGCGCCTGGCCGCCGGCGACGGTGACGGGACGGTGCGGATCTGGAACCCCGCCACCCGCGCCCAGGAAGGCGTGCCCCTCACCGGGAACGGCAGGGGGGTGGATTCGCTGATGGTGGTCACCCCGGCCGACGGCACGCCGCGCCTGGCCGTCGGTGACGGCGACGGGAACGTGCGGGTCTGGAACCCGGTCACCTGCACCCAGGAGGGCGGCCCCCTCACCGGGAGCACCAGCGGGGCGCGGAAAGCGGCGGTGTTCGCCGCGGCCGACGGCACTGCGCGCCTGGCCGTCGGCGGCGGTGACGGGACGGTGCGGGTCTGGAACCCGGCCACCGGCGCCCTGGAAGGCGCACCCCTCACCTGCCACGACCACTGGGTGAGCGCGGTGGTGGCGTTCGACGCGCCAGACGGCACGGCGCGGGTGGCCAGCTGCAGCATCGACAAGACGGTGCGGATCTGGGACCCGAACACCCGGACCGGGCAGACGCTGTCCCTGGCGGACGGAGTCGAGGCACTGGCGGTGGGCCACGGGCTGCTCATCGCGGGCACCCGGTCGGGCTACCTCGCGATCGACATCTCGTCCCTGCCCACCGACCCCGCCGGCACCGGCACCCCGGACGCCCCGCTGTGACCACCCCGACATCCCGCACCGCGGCACCGGCGGCGGGGATCCGAGCGGTCGGTCCTCGGCCCGGGCGCATGCGCAGAGCCTCCTGACCCGCAGGACGCCGGGTCGGGAGGCTCCGTGCTTCGGGGAGTGCCGGGCGGGCTCAGCTGTCGTGCCGGAGCGAATCGCCGGTCGGCGCCGGTCATCCACCACGGGTTGGGCGGGTCAGCGTCCGCGGACGTTGACGACCGGCATTTGGGCCCGGTGAGCGGCTTCGATGCCTTCGGCGCTGTAGTCGAAGACGAGGCATTCGGTTGCGGGTACGGCGAGCCGCCGGGCAGCGGTCAGGAACAGCTCGGGGGAGGGCTTTCCGCGCGACACGTCCTCGCGGGTGATGACCGCGGAGAAGATCCCGTCGAGGCCGGTCGCCTTCATCGTGGGCAGGACGGTGTCCGCGGACGCCCCGGAGGCCAGGGCGAGGGGCAGGTGCCCGCTGAAGGACTCGACGAGCTGCTTGACCCAGTGGATCGGCTTCACCCGGTCGAGGTGTTCGAGGTAGGCCGCGCTGCAGCGGTTGTCGATCTCCTGGAACGGGGTGGTCACGACGACCTGCTGTTCGGCGGCGAGCATGGCGACGGCCTCGTCGAACGAGGCGCCGGCGTGGGCGTCGTACCACGCCTGGTCCAGGGTCAGGCCGAGCTCGCCGAGGGTCTGGCGGCGGGCGAGGAAGTGCGCCTCGTGGGAGTCGACCAGAGTGCCGTCGAAGCCGAAGATGGCGGCGGACACAGTCATGACGATGAGTTCCGTTCCTGGTGGGCGGTGGTGGCGGACTCCCGGGAACGTCCCCGGAGAGCGACGTGGTCGGGGACGGCCCTCGGCGGCTGCATCCGGGGGTCGGGCTCGGGGGCTCCCCAGACCACGGACAGGGGCTGAACGCCGGCCCAGACGGGAAGGGCGTAGTCCTCCTCGTCGTCCCCGGGCGGCCCGGTGCGGATCTTCACGGAGGCTTCCGCGAGCGGCAGGGCGAGCACGGTGGTGGCCGCGAGTTCCTTGGCGGTGGGGAGCCGGGCGGAGTCCCACTGGCCGGGGGCCAGCTGCTCGGTGATGGCCCGCAGGCCGGCCAGGCGCTCCTGCGGGTCGGTGACCGGGTAGGGGGTGCCGTAGACCATGGCGCACCGGTAGTTGACCGAGTGGTGGAACACGGAGCGGGCCAGCACGATCCCGTCCAGGTGCGTGACCGGCACGCAGACCTCGCCGCCGGTGTGCAACGACCGTGAGCCGGTGGAGCCGTGCAGGTAGAGCGTGTTCGGCTTCCAGGCAGCTGATGACGGGACCGAGTGCGCGGCCCGAGAGCACGGAACATGCTCTCCAGCCGGCGGTCTTCGCCGGTCGGGACGCCCGGGAGGTCGACCTGCCGACCTACCCGTTCCAGCGCCGGCGGTACTGGCTGGAGACGGCCGAGCGGCCCGCCGGGCCGGTGGCGGCTTCGGAAGTGGACGCCGAGTTCCGGGCGGCCGTCGAACGCGAGGACCTGACGGCGCTGACCGGGGACCTGTGCCTGGCGCAGGACGCCACGCTGCGCTCGGCCCTGCCCGCGCTCTCCTCCTGGCACCGGCGCCGCCGTGAGGAGTCCGTGGCGGACGGCTGGCGCTACCGGATCACCTGGCAGTCCGTCCCGGACCCCGCGGCGCCCGTCCTGGCCGGCACCTGGCTGGTGGTCCTGCCGCAGGAGCCGTCCGCCGACCCCGCCGTCGAACTGGCGCTGGACGCCCTGGCGACGCACGGAGCCGACGTCGTCCGGCTGACCGTGTCCGACGGCGAGGACCGGCAGGCGCTGGCCGGGCGGCTGGCCGAGGCCCTCGCCGGCCTCGGCGAGGTCGGCCCCGGCGGCGTGCTGTCGCTGCTCGCGCTCGACGAGCGGCCCCACCCCGAGCACCCGGGCCTGCCGCTGGGCCTCGGCCGGACCCTGACCCTGGTGCAGGCGCTCGGCGACGCCGGAATCGCCGCCCCGCTGTGGTGCGCCACCCGGGCGGCGGTCTCCACCGGCGCCCAGGACCCGCTGCGCGGCACCGCGCAGGCGCAGGTCTGGGCCCTGGGGCGGGTCGCCGCCCTGGAACTGCCCGCCCGCTGGAGCGGCCTGGTCGACCTGCCCGACGGCGTGTCGGCCGCGGACGGCCGGATCGCCCGCCGCCTGGCCGTGGTGCTCTGCGGCGCCACGGCCGAGGACCAGGTCGCGGTGCGGGCCGGGGGCACCTACGCCCGGCGGATGGTGCGGGCCCCGCGCCCGGCCGGCGCCGCGCCGCGGCCCTGGCAGGTGCGCGGCACCGTGCTGGTCACCGGCGGCACCGGCTTCATCGGCGGCCGGGTGGCCCGCGCGCTCGCGGCCGACGGTGCCGAACACCTGGTGCTGGCCAGTCGCGCCGGCGCCGCCGCCGAGGGCGCCGAGCAGCTGCGCGGCGAACTGGAGGCGCTGGGCGCCAAGGTGACGATCACCGCGTGCGACCTGGCCGACCGGGCGGCGGTCGCCGAACTGGTGGCCACGCTGGACGACCTGGCGCCGCTGAGCGCCGTGGTGCACGCCGCCGGAGTGGGCGGCGCGCCCGCGATGCTCGCGGACACCACCGAGACGGACGTCGCCGCCCTGCTGGGCGCGAAGGCACTGGGCGCCGCGCACCTGGACGAATTGCTGGGCGAACGCCCGCTGGACGCCTTCGTGCTCTTCTCCTCTTCGACCACCGCACCCCGGTCGAGGTCGGACGGCGGCTGCAGTCCCTGCTGGCGGAGCGCGGCGGCCCCGGGGCCCCGGCCGCGGGAGCGGGCGCCGGCACGGGCTCGCCGGAGCCGGCGGAGTCGCAGGACCTCATCGTGTCGCTCTACCGCCGGGCCGGTGAACTCGGCCGGCTGACGGAGGGGATCGAACTGGTCACCGCCGCCGCCCGGTTGCGGCCGGTCTTCGACGCGGGGTCCGCCGCCGACCACCTGCCCGAGCCGGTGCAGTTCCCGCAGGGCCAGGACGGCCCGGCGCTGGTCTGCCTGGGCCCGTACATGGCGCCGTCGGGAGTCCACCAGTACGCCCGGTTCGCCGCCGCGTTCGGCGGCCGGCGCGGCATCTGGGCGCTGCCCGAGCCGGGCTTCGCCCCGGGGGAGGACCTGCCCGGGGACGTCGAGGCGCTGATCGAGGCGCACGCCACGGCCATCGAGCGCAGCGTGGGCCATCAGCCGGTCGTGCTGGTCGGCTACTCCTCGGGCGGCCCCGTCCCGGTCGTGAAGCCCTTGGTGTCACCACCGACAGTGCGCGTTTCGCCGGTGACACGCTGCACGGGGTGGGCACCGGCATCAGCACCGGGCCGCCGTCGTCGCCGCCGTCGCGCTTGTCGCGGACCGGCTCGGCCACGGCGATCGGTCCCCTGGTGCCCCCGTGCGCGGATCGGCGCGGACGTGGTGACCGGACAGCGCGTCGGCCGACCACAGCGACCGGGGACCTTCGGCCTGGAAGACAGGTACCTCCCGGCCCCAGCGGACACCGGGCCGAGACGCTGGGATGAGGGCAGCGCGGTACCGGTGGACATCGGAACCGCGTTCGCCACCGTCCGAGGGAGCAGCGCATGAAGGCCGCCGTCGTCCGTGATTTCACCGCACCGTTGGTCGTCGAGGAGCGTCCGGTGCCGGAGCCGGCCGCGCACCAGGTCCGGGTGCGGATCGAGGCCTCGGGCCTGTGCCACACCGACATCCACGCCGCCCACGGCGACTGGCCGGTGAAGCCCGGCCCGCCGTTCGTTCCCGGGCACGAGGGCGTCGGCATCGTCGAGGCCGTCGGCGCGCAGGTCCGCCATGTCCGGGTGGGCGAGCGGGTCGCCATCCCCTGGCTCGCCGACGCCTGCGGGCGCTGCGACCAGTGCGTCTCCGGCTGGGAGACCCTCTGCCTCCAACAGCACAACAGCGGCTACTCCGTCGACGGCGCCTACGCCGAGTACGCGCTCGCCCACGGCGACTACGTCGTCCCCGTGCCCGACGGCATCGACCCGCTGGACGCCGCCCCGCTCTCCTGCGCCGGCGTCACCACCTACAAGGCCCTCAAGGTCTCCGGCGCCCGCCCCGGCACCCGCGTCCTGGTCTCCGGCATCGGCGGCCTCGGCCACCTCGCCCTCCAGTACGCCCGACTCTGCGGCGCCGAGACCATCGCCGTCGACGTCACCGACGACAAGCTCGCCCTGGCCCGCGAGCTCGGCGCCGACCACGTCCTGGACGCCCGCACCCAGGACGTCGCCGCCGAGGTCCAGGCCCTCGGCGGCGCCCACGCCGCGATCGCCCTCGCCGTCAGCAACGCCTCCTTCCAGGCCGCCTACGGCGCCCTGCGCCGCGGCGGTACCCTCGTCCTGGTCGCCCTCCCGGCCGGCGGCAAGCTCGAACTCCCCGTCTTCGAGACCGTGCTGAACGGCACCAGGGTGATCGGCTCGATCGTCGGCACCCGCGAGGACCTCGCCGAGGTCTTCCGCCTGCACGCCCTCGGCCGCACCCGGGTCATCCGCGAAACCCGCCGGCTGGAGGACGTCAACACCTGCTTCGACGAGGTCCTCAGCGGCAGGGTCTCCGCCCGCCTGGTCTTCGACCTGCGCTGACCGAGGCCCGGTCCGCGATCCACAACCCGGGGGAACAGGAAGGGAACGACATGAACGAGACGGTGGAACAGCGGCGGATCGTGGTGGGCGTCGACGGATCGGCTTCCTCCCGCGCCGCCCTGCGGTGGGCGGCACGTCAGGCCGCCCTGGTCGGAGCCGCGGTCGAGGCGGTGATCACCTGGGAGTACCCGGCCGTCTACCACTGGGGCGTGCCCGTGGCCGACGTGGACGACGGCGTCGTCGCGGGGTACGCCGGAAAGACGCTCGCCGAGGCCGTCGCGGAGGAGACGGGCCCGCAGTACCCGGTCGAGGTGCGCGAACGGGTGGAGTACGGCAACCCAGCCCAGGTCCTGCTGGAGGTCGCCGAGGGCGCCGAACTCCTGGTCCTCGGCAACCGCGGCCACGGGGGCTTCGTCGGGGCGCTGCTCGGCTCGGTCAGTCAGCACTGCGTCCAGCACGCCTCCTGCCCGGTCGTCGTCGTCCGGGACACCGAGCAGACCGAGCAGGCCGGGCGTGACGAGCAAGCTGACGGGCCGACCGCCGGCCGGTGACCCGTACCCGCGGCCGACGGGATCTCCGGCGGCCGGGCCGGCGGGGGGTACCGCCGGCCCGGCCGCGTCAGGGGATCAGCGCCGTTGCCGTGAGCCTTGGACCGTCACCCGCCGGGCGCTGCGGCTTCGAGTTCCTCGATGGTGCCGGACATGACGGTGCGCAGGTGCTGTGTGAGGTGCTCGGTCGGCCAGTCCCACCAGGCCAGCGCGAGCAGGCGGGTGACGTCGGGCGCGCTGTAGCGGGTGCGGATGAGCCTGGCGGGGTTGCCGCCGACGATGCCGTAGTCGGGGACGTCGTCGACGACGACAGCGGCGGACGCGACGATGGCGCCGTGGCCGATGCGGACTCCGGGCATCACCACGGCGCCATGGCCGACCCAGACGTCGTTGCCGACCACCGTGTCTCCGCGGCCGGGCAAGCCGGTGATGAGGTCGAAGTGTTCGGCCCAGCCGCCGCCCATGATGGGGAACGGGAAGGTCGACGGGCCGTCCATGCGGTGGTTGGCCCCGTTCATGATGAACCGCACCCCGGTCCCCAGCGCGCAGAACTTCCCGATGATCAGTTTCTCCGGACCGTAGTGGTAGAGCACGTTACGCGTCTCGAACTCGGTCGCCCCGTCCGGGTCGTCGTAGTAGGAGTACTCACCGACCTCGATCAGAGGCGATGTCACCAACGGCTTCAGGAGGACCACGCGCGGCTGCTCCGGCATCGGATGAAGAGTCGAAGGGTCCGGCGGGACGGAACTCACGGCAGCACCACTCCGGATCACGTGCGAAGACATGGACGACGCATCCATGATCGCAGCCTGCACGGTCGCCCACGGCTTTTCGGCGAATGTCCGCTGCGCCGAACCCGCCCCCGGGGGTCATCGCTTCGCCGAGGATCGGCTCGACACGAAGGTACTGCTCGATCACGTCGGCATCGGGTGTGGCTCCGCGGCTTTGCCGGTGACTCAGCAAGCCCCGAGCACCGAGCCAGTGGCTCAGTGCTCCCTCAGTACCGAGGCCAGCAGCCCCGGGAAGCTGGCATCCAGTTCCGGGCGGCGCAGCGCCATGATGCGGTTCTTGCCCTCCTGGCGAGTGGTGGTGACGCCGGCCTCGCGGAGGATGCGCCAGTGGTTGGAGAGGGTGGACCGCGGCACCGTGAGCCAGTCGGGGCTGCAGGCGCTCTCGCCCTGGGCCGCCATCCAGCGGACCAGCGCGAGGCGCACCGGGTCACCGAGCGCGTGCAGCACGGCGGCCAGTTCCAGATCGTCTGTCATGGCAGTAGTATGCCGATCGTTTCGATATTTCGGGAAAGTCGAAACGATCTTCAGTGGCCCATCACGTCTGCCCTCCGGAGCGTTCGTCATGCCTGCACTCGACACCCTCGCCCGCGTCTACGTGGACGACCTGGACACCGCCCTGCCCACCTTCGTCGCCCTCGCCGGCGAGCCGCCCCGGTTGCGGTTCGAGTACCGCGACCTGGAACTGGCCAGCGTCGGCGGCTTCCTGCTGATCGCCGGCACACCCGAGGCGCTCGCGCCGTACCGGGACACCCACGCCACCGTGCTGGTCGACTCGCTCGACGAGGTCCTCGGCAGCGGCACCCTGCTCGACGGCCCCAACGCCGTACCCACCGGCCGCAACGCGACCCTCCGGCACCCGGGCGGCGCGATCATCGAGTACGTGGAGTTCGCTTCCGCCTGACCGACCCGCGCGCGCCCCCGGGCCACCCGTCCGGTTGGCCCGTCTGAACGCCGAGATCGACTCCTCGGCCGTGCACGGCCTCCAGCTCGCCGAGTCGCTCCAGCGAGGGGCCCACTGGCAGGCCGGCTCGATCAAGTGCTGCCTCCGACTCCCCGCCGACCGTGCCGGGCGCCGGGAGGTTCTCCGGCGGATCCGGGCCGGGCCGAACTCGTACGCGCGGTGACGGCCCTGACGAGTCCGCGGTCCCGGCTTCGCACAGGCGGCGTCTCCGGGGCTGGTCAGGCCCTGGTGGCGGAGGTGTGGAAGTAGTGGCCCTTGTCGAGGGGGCGGCCGCCGGGTAGGGATTCCTGACAGCCGGGCCGAAGCCAAGGAGGACTCGCATGTTCACCACCCGTCCGACCCTGCAGGGCACCTTCGGCATGGCGGCCTCGTCCCACTGGCTGGCCACCGCGGCGGCGACGGCGGTGCTGGAGGACGGCGGGAACGCCTTCGACGCCGCCGTGGCCGCGGGGTTCACGCTCCAGGTCGTCGAACCGCACATGAACGGCCCGGCCGGCGAGGTGCCGATCATCCTCGCGCCGGCCGGGGGACGTCCGCAGGTGCTCTGCGGCCAGGGCGGAGCGCCCGCCGCGGCCACCATCGGGCACTACACCGCGCTCGGCCTGGACGAGGTGCCCGGTACCGGGCCGCTGGCCGCCACCGTCCCCGGCGCCTTCGACGCCTGGCTGCTGCTGCTCCGCGACCACGGCACCAAGCGGCTGTCCGAGGTGCTCCGGTACGCCATCGGCCACGCGGAACACGGCTACCCGGCGCTGCCGGCCATCGGGGCGGCGGTCACGGCGGTCCGAGGGCAGTTCGAGCAGCACTGGCCGAGCTCGGCCGCGCTCTACCTGCCGGACGGCCGTCCGCCGGCCGCGGGCACGCTGCTGCGCAACGTCCGTCTCGCCGATACCTGGAGGCGGCTGCTGGCGGAGGCGGAGGCCGCCGGGGCGGGGCGGGAGCAGCAGATCGACGCGGCGCGGCGGGTCTGGCGAGAGGGGTTCATCGCGGCCGCGCTGGCCGAGTTCGCCGCGCGCCCGGCGATGGACACCTCCGGCGTGCCGCACGCAGGGGTGCTCACGGGCGACGATCTCGCGGCCTTCGAGGCGACGTACGAGGAGCCGGTCAGCCACGAGTGGGGCGGCTGGACGGTCTGCAAGCCCGGGCTGTGGAGCCAGGGGCCGGTCTTCCTCCAGCAACTCGCCCTGCTGCCGGACGACTTCGGGTCGAAAGGACCGCAGTACGGCGGGGCGGAGTACCTCCACACGCTGATCGAGGGCGGCAAGCTGGCCATGGCCGACCGGGAGGCCTGGTACGGCGACAACCCCGAACGCGCCGGCGTCACCGTGGCCGACCTGCTCGATCCCGTCTACAACGCCGAACGCCGCTCGCTGATCGGCGAGTTCGCCTCCGCCGAGCTTCGCCCCGGCCGGCCCGGCGGTCGGCCGCCACGAATCGGCCGACGCGCCGTCTCCGCCCCGGGGGCCGGTGACTGGGCGATGGCGCTCGGCGGCGGCGAGCCGACCGTCTCCGGCCCCGGCGGTCCCGGCGAGCCGACCGTCACCGGCCCCGGCGGCCCTGGCGGCCCCGGCGATCTGCGGGGCCAGGGTGGTTTGACCACCGCAGCCGACGGGGCCACCAACGGCGACACCTGCCACGTCGACGTGGTCGACCGCTGGGGCAACATGGTCTCCGCCACACCCAGCGGCGGCTGGCTGCAGTCCAGCCCCGTCGTCCCGGACCTGGGTTTCCCGCTCGGGACGCGACTCCAGATGGCGCGGCTCGAACCGGGACTGCCCAACTCCCTCACCCCGGGCCGCCGTCCGCGCACGACGCTGTCCCCCTCGCTGGCACTGAGGGACGGCGAGCCGGTGCTGGCCTTCGGCACACCGGGCGGCGACGCCCAGGACCAGTGGACCCTGCACTTCTTCCTGGCCGTCGCCCTCCGCCCGGCCGTGCGCGGCGGCCTCGACCTCCAGGGCGCCGTCGACGCCCCGAACTGGCACCAGGAGAGCTTCCCGTCCTCCTTCCACCCCCACGCCATGGACCCGGCCCGGGTCGTCGTCGAGGCGCGGATCGGCGACGCCGCCATCGCCGAGCTGCGCCGACGCCGGCACCGGGTGCGGGTCGCCGGGCCGTGGAGCGAGGGCCGCGTCTGCGCGGTGGCCCGCGATCCACGCACCGGGCTCCTGTCGGCCGCCGCGGACCCGAGGGGCATGCAGGCCTACGCGGCCGGACGGTGACCGGCGCCGCCGGAATGCGCGGCGGCCCGAGGACGTACCCGTCGCCGTGGCGACACTTGCGGGCGGTGCGGGACGGGTAGGGATCCTCAGGGGTACGGCCCGAATTCCGGTGCGGGGTACGGGCCGAGGTGATGTGTCCGACCCGATGTGAGCCCAGGAGCAGGAGTATGGCGTTCTCGCGAGGAGATGTCGCCGTCGTCACCGGCGCTGCCGGCGGTATCGGCCGGGCGGCGGCCCTGCGGCTGGCCCGGGCGGGCTGGGTGGTCGCGGCGGTCGACGTGGACGAGGCGGGTCTCGACCGCCTGGCCGCGGCGGCGTCGGGGGTGCGCCCGTTCGTCTGCGACGTCACCGACGGGACTGCCGTCGCCGCTGTGGTCCTCGACGTGGGGCGGGAGTTGGGCCCGCCGCGTCGGCTGGTGCACTGCGCGGGTGTCGCCGTGATGGGGCGGTTGCTCGACCGGGATCCGGCGGACACCCTCCGTGTGATGGATGTCGTGTACGGCGGCACACTGCGTGTGGTGCGCGCGGTGGTGCCGTCGATGGTGGCCCGGGGTGGCGGTGAGGTGGTGCTGTTCGGGTCGATCGGTGGCTGGGTGCCGGTACCGCTGGGCGGCGGGTACGGCGCGGCGAAGGCGGCGGTGCACTTCCTCGCCGAGATCGTCGCGGCGGAACACCGTGCGGACGGCATCCGGGTCCTGTGCGTCTGCCCGCCGGCCGTGGAGACTCCGATGCTGGACCGGATCCGCGTCGAGACCCCGCAACTCCTCGGCCCACGCCGGGGATTGAGTGCCGAGGCGGTGCTGGACTCGATGGACCGGGCGCTGGCGCGTGGCCGGTCGTGGGCGTTCCCGGGGCGTGGGACCCGGGCCCTGTGGACGGCCCGTCGCCTGGCGCCCGGGGCGCTCAGCGGGATCGTCGCCCGGGTGCTGGTCGGCAAGTAGGGCGCCGGCCGCGGCTACCGGTACCTCCCCGAGGCCGCGCAGACTTACGGGCTGCTCGCGATCGGCGTGGTGATCTCGGCCCCTCCGTCGGGGCCTTTGTCGCACTCACCCCCTCTGGTGGGCCATCCTTGTGCACCGGGCCTGCTTTCGGCAGGGCAGTCATCCTTCTGCGCGGCGAGGTGTCCCATCAGTAAGAAGAACGGATCGACGCTGGCCGTATGGCTTCGCGGTCTCGATGCGGCCGAGTTGGAGCGGGTCCTGGCGGCGCGTCCGGACGCCGTGTCGCGTCCGGAACCGCGGTCGGTAGGGGAACTGGCGGACCGGCTCCAGCGCCCGGCGTCCGTGGCGCTGGTCCTGCCCCGGCTCGCGCTGCCGTGCCTCCAGGTCGCGGAGGCCGTCGCCGCACTGACGGCCGTGAAACGGGACGATCTGGCGGTCCTCCTGGACGCCACGCACGGTGACCGCGCCCACGCCTTGGACGCCGTCCTGGAGGCGCTGGCGGATCGCGCTCTGGTGTGGCCGGCCGGCAACGGGCTGCTGCACATGGCCGCGCCGCTGCGGAACGCGTGGGGCGCGCCGCTGGGACTCGACGCACCGCTCGTACAACTGCTCGCGGGCTCGAACTCCGACGAGCTGGGCCGCATGTTGGCGAAGCTGGGCATCAAACCCGCCGCCAACAGGAAGGAGATGCGCCTGGCGGCGCTGATCGACCATCACAGCGATCCGGCCCGGGTCGCCGCGCTGGTGGCCGAGGCGCCCGCGGCCGTCCGAAAGCTCCTGGAGCGGTGGGCACATGAGGCACCGGAGCGACCCGGATTCATCGTGTTCGGGGCTCCGCGGGCCGGCTCCGAGCCCGGCGAACAGTGGGCGGTGGAGCGGGGGCTGCTGATCCGGGACCGGCACCGGTACGGGCCGGCCCGCATGCCCGCGGAGGTGGCACTCGCACTGCGCGGCTCCGACTGGCACGCCCCGTTCGCACCCGCCCCGCCCAGCGTGCGGTCGGTGCCCGCCACCGTCTCGGACATCGACCGGGAAACCGCAGCCGCCTCGATGGCGTTCGCCGCCCACGCCGTGTCCGTCCTCGGGGTGTGCGCCGCCGCTCCGCCGGCCCGGCTCAAGGCCGGCGGGATCGGCGCCCGCGAGCTGTCCCGGATCGGCAGAGCGGCGAAGTGCGACGAGATCCTGGTACGCGTCGTGCTGGAGGCGGCGAGCGCGGCCGGACTACTGGCCCGGGACGGCGACCGGGTCGCGGCGACCGCGTCCTACGACAACTGGGCCGAGCAGGAACCGGCCGACCAACTCGCCGTGCTGCTCCAGGCGTGGTGGGCGCTCCCGCTGACCCCCGGCGGGAGCCGCGACGAGGACGGGAAGGCTCTACCGGCGCTCGCCGCGGCTCCGCCCTGCGGAGGCTGCGTGCAGGCCCGGCACGGACTGCTCACGGCCGCGTCGCAGCTCCCGGTCGGTGAAGGCGCGGCGGACTCGGCGGACCTGGGAGCGCTCCTCGGGTGGCTCCGCCCGCTCGTCGACGAACTCCCCCAGGACACCACGCCGTTCGCCACCCTGATCCGGGAGGCGGAACTGCTCGGCGCACTCGCCCTCGGGGCCGTGTCCCCGATCGGGGCCGCCCTGCTCGCCGACGACACCCAGGCCCTGACCGACGCCTGCCGGCGACTGTTGCCCGCCGCCAGCGGGACCGCCCGCTTCGGCAGCGATCTCACGGCAGTGGTCGCCGGCACGCCGTCGGCGTCCCTCCTCGCGCTGCTGGACTCCGTCGCGGACCGGGAGACCGCCGGTGCGGCGTCCGTATGGCGGTTCAGTCCGGGAAGCGTCCGCCGCGCCCTCGACGCCGGCCTCACCCCCGACTCCCTCACAGCCGACCTGGCCACCATCGCCGTCGACTCGCTTCCCCAGCCGCTCTCGTACCTGATCCACGACACCGCGCGCAGCCACGGTCGAGTGCGCATCGTCTCCGCGGCCTGTGTGATCCACGGTGAGGAGCCCGCTCTCCTGGCCGAACTGGCAGCGCACCGCAAGCTCACCCAGCTGGGCCTGCGGCTGTTGGCGCCGACGGTGCTGATCAGCCGGACCCCGCTCGACAAGACGCTCGCGGCACTACGGTCCGCGGGCTACGCCCCCGTCGCCGAGAAGCCCGACGGGTCCGTCCGCATCGAGCGGGCCCAACGCCCCCGCGCGGCGGGCACCCTCCCAACCCCGCGCCCGTCCGGTGGCGGGTCCCGCACCCAGCGGGCGGACGCCCGCACCACGGACGCCCGGACGACCGTCGACCTGCCCTCCCTCGCCGTCCGGCTTCGGGGCGCCCCGCAGGACATCCCGGAGCCGGACCCGTGGGACGACCGCCCCTACGACAGCGACACCGAGGAGATCATCGCGGGGCACGCGCGCAATCTGTCCTTCACCGACGTCCGCCAGTTGGCCCATGCCGTCAACGACGGCCAGGCCGTCACGATCGAGTACGTCGCGACCTCGGGCAGCGCGACGGTCCGCACCCTCAGCCGACTCGAACTGGACGCCCCCTACCTGCACGCCTGGTGCCACCTGCGGAACGACGAGCGGATGTTCACCATCTCCCGCATCCACGGGGTGATGCCCGCGTAGCCCCGGGCGGGATCGACACCATCCCGAAGAAGCGCCCGGGTGCGGTTCCGGTGTGCGCTCAGCGTGGTCCGCCGCGAGAGCGCCCGGCTCTTCGGCGATGCCCGGCGACGGCGGTCCGCAGGGACCCGCCTCAGTAGTAACGGTGGTTCGGCTTGTCCATCCACCCCTGTAGGCACGCACGCCGAGCTTGCGGTGGAGCTGCTCGATGTGGATCCGGCCCGGACGTTCACCCGGTGTACGCGACGGGAAGCGCGAAAGCGTTGTCGTTCGGCGAGGTGGACGGGACCTTCCCGGGCCCGGCCCGCCACCTCGTCCGGTCGCGGACTCCGAGGTCGACGGGCGTTTCGACTCCGGGGTTCTGGGCAGCGGCTCGGCAACGGAGAAGTAAGGAGGGCCCGATGTCGACAGGAGAACTCGTCGCGATCATCGTGCCGATCGCCGTCGTGGTGGTCCTCGTTGCCGCGGTGCTGTGGTTCGTCAACCGCCGCCGCCGGCTGCGGGAACGATTCGGCCCCGAGTACGAACGGACCGTGAACCGGTCGGACAGCCGGATCGCGGCTGAACGCGAGCTGCGGGAGCGCGAGACGCGCCACCGGGAGCTGGACATCAGACCGCTGCCGACCGAGGCGAGGCAGCGCTACAGCCGGGACTGGATCCAGGTGCAGCAGGAGTTCGTCGACCGGCCGGGTACGGCGGTCCAGGACGCCGACCGCCTGGTCACGACGCTGATGCGGGACCGCGGCTACCCGACGGAGGACTACGAACAGCGGCTGCGTGATCTGTCGGTCGAGCACGGCCGCACCCTGGAGCACTACCGCGCCGCGCACGCCGTCAACACCCACGCCGGCCGCGGCGAGGCCACCACCGAGGAGCTGCGGGGGGCGATGGTGCACTACCGCGCGCTGTTCGACGAGCTCCTCGACGGCGAGCCGGAACGGGGCGGGACGGAACGGGGCGGGACGGAACGAGACGGAACGGAGCGACCGAGATGACTCCGATGGAACACGACGACGAGCGACGGACGTCGACCGAGGACATCCTCGCGGGCACGACGGCCGACGAGCAGCCGCAGACGCGGGAGACGCAGGAGCGGGCCGTATACCCCGGCGAGGCGACGGGGAAGGAGCCGGGCACGGACGACACGGCCGGTGGAACGGAGACGGCAGGGGCGGGGGCAGCCGGAGGAACGACCGGCCGGACGGCCGAGGGCGAGGTGCCCACCGACGGTGGGGGCGAGCGGGAGGAGCACAAGCGGGAGGAGCGCGAGTCCCTCCTGCCGCCGGACGAGGCGGACGAGCTGCGTTCGCGCTGGCAGGAGGTCCAGACGCGCTTCGTCGACGCGCCCCGCGAGGCCGTTCGCGACGCGGACGAGCTGGTCGCCGATCTGATGCGCCGTCTGGCCGAATACTTCGCCGGCCGCAAGCACGGGCTGGAGAGCCAGTGGAACCGTGACGGGGAGGCCGACACGGAGGAGCTGAGGGTGGCGCTGAAGCAGTACCGCGCCTTCTTCGACCGACTGCTCAGCAATTGAGGACCGGGCGGCGGCCTTCACCGGACCGGTGTCCTCCCCGTAGAGGCGCTGATCCGGTGGCGCAGGTGCTCGGCGAGCAGGCTCCCGGCTGCGAGTGTGAGAGCTCCCGCTTCCAGCAGTCCCCGCTCTTCCTGCCCCGGGCAGGGGGATTCGGGTACGCCGCCGGGCGCTCCACCACCCCGGTCCTGCGAGGCCGCGGCGGACACCGACGCACCCGGTCAGCCGGCCTCGGGCAGGCGGACGTGCAGGACGCCGTCACCGTCGGTGCGGGTCTCGAAGCGGGGCTGCGGGGCGGTGGCGGGCCCGCCGACGTTCCAGCCGTCGGTGAGCCGGAACAGGCTGCCGTGCCAGGGGCAGCGCACGCACCCGTCGACGACCTCGCCCTCGGTGAGCGGTCCGGCCATGTGGCTGCACCGGGCCGCCAGGACGTGGACGGTGTCCTCGGACTCGCGCACCACGAGCAGGGGGACGTCGCCGATGGTGCGCCGGACGGGCAGGCCCACCTGGAGGTCGGCCAGGCGGCCGAGCGGGTGCCAGCCGGGCCCGACCAGGTGCGCGACGGGTTCGGTCTTGTTCGTTCCCGCGCCCTGCCGGTAGGCGACGTGGCCGCCGAGGTAGGCCCCGGCGGTCGCGGCGGCGGCGCCGGTGAAGCCGAGCACTCGGCCGAGCCCGTGGTGGCCCCGCCCCCGGGCGGCCCAGGAGCCGCCGTACAGGGCGATCGCCGCGCCGACGCCGAGGGCGTGCACCAGGCCGGTGCGCATCTGCTGTTCGTGCTGTTCGGCCCAGTCGACCCAGCCGCACCAGGCGGCCGGGACGGCGGTGATCACACCGAGCGCCACCAGGAGGTGGGCCGGCCGGCGGGCGCCGGGTGTCAGGTCAAGGACGGCCGCGCAGGTCCAGGCGCCGATGGGGATCTGGACCAGGGCGGGGTGCAGGGGATGGCCGAGCGGGAGCCCGTGCAGCACGTCGCGTGCCCGGCCCAGCGGCAGCGCCCGGATGATCCGTCTCAGCGGCTGGGTCACGGAGTCGAGTCCGTCGGCTTCCGCGAGCGCGTCGATCGCCTTCAGCAGGCGCTCGGTGGCGCCCCGGGAACGGTGGTCGGCGGTGTCGCCGACGCAGGTGAACAGGCTCCTCGTCATGGACCCCAGCCTGCGGGTGGGTCCGGCCGCGGGCACGGCGGCGTGGGCCGTGCGGAGCAAGCTCCGCCGGCCGGACGTCCCGGCGGGGCCCGGACCCGCCGATAGCTGTCGTCACCGCGTCGGCACGGTGTGGTGGCGGTCTCGGTGTCGGCCCGGTCGGCGTTGACTCGGTGTGACGGGGGTGGGGCTTCATCGCGAAGAACTCGTGCGAGCCGTGCGTGGCCTCGCCGAGGCCGACCACCTCGGCGTCGCCGATCATGGAGCCCAGGGCGCGCAGGTCGGTGGTACGGCCGCCGGGTTCCGTCGTCCGCAGCGGCCGGGACGCTCTCCAGCGCGCGCACCACGGCGGAGCGCTGCGCCGTCCCCGGGTCCGCGGCCGCGCCGCCGGCGTTCGGGGCCACCGGCGCGGCGACCGCCGCGCCCGGGACCAGCAGCGCTGCGGTGGCGACCGCCGCCGTCAGCAGTCCCCGCCGCCCGGTCCGTTCGTTGCCTGCCACCGTCCCGGTCACTCCTCACTCCGACGGAACGCCCGACCTCGGCGTTCGGTGAGTCGATCCTCGCGTCGCCGGGGCCGCGGCGCGCTGGGGAGAACTGCCGTCTTCCCCGGGGGCAACCCCCCAGGTCGGATCCGGTGGCCGGCCCCCCGGCCGACGGCGGCCCGCCGAACGTTACGGCGCCGCCGCGCCCGCCCGGACCGCGGGGCACCCTCGGCGGGCAGGCCTCCCGGAGCGTCGGGCTGCCACCACGGGGGTGACGGAGCGCCGCGCGCCGTGTGGGGGCGGCCGGACCGGGGGAGCCTCGTGCGATGGAGAAGGACATCACCGTACGGGTCGACGGCGCCGTGCACCGGCTGACCGTCGACACGCGTACGACGCTGCTCGACGCGCTGCGGGAACGGCTCGGAGTGACGAGCCCGAAGAAAGGGTGCGACCACGGACAGTGCGGCGCCTGCACGGTTCTGTCCGAAGGACGTCGCGTACTGGGCTGCCTCACGCTCGCGGTCACCCAGGACGGCGCCGAGGTGGTCACCGCGCAGGGGCTCGCCGACGGTGGCCTGCACCCGGTGCAGCAGGCCTTCATCGACTGCGACGCGCTCCAGTGCGGTTACTGCACCCCCGGGCAGGTGGTCTCCGCGGTCGGGGCGCTGGAGGAGTTCGCGCGGGGCTGGCCGAGCGCCGTCACCCGGGGCCCGGGCGCACCGCGGCTGGAGCGCGCCGAGGTGGCCGAGCGGATGAGCGGCAACCTGTGCCGCTGCGCCGCCTACGTCAACATCGTCACCGCCGTGCTGCAGGCGGCCGGGCAGCTTCCGACGGGGCAGTCCCCGGCCCGGCGGGCCACCGAGCCGGGGGTGTCCGGATGAGACCGTTCGACCACCACCGCCCCGCCGACGCCGCAGCCGCCGTGCGCAGCGTCGCCGGCGACCCGGACGCGGTGTTCCTCGGCGGTGGGACGAACCTGGTGGACCACCTCAAGCTGGGGGTCGTGCGGCCCGCCCTGGTCGTCGACCTCGCCGGTGTCCTGCCGGCCGGGGTCGAGGAACTCGGCGGGGGAGCCCTGAGGATCGGTGCGGGAATGAGCAACAGCGCGCTCGCCGCGCATCCCCGGGTCCGTGAGTGGTTCCCGGTGCTGTCGCAGGCGCTGCTGTCAGGGGCATCGGGGCAGTTGCGCAACATGGCCACCACCGGCGGCAATCCGCTGCAGCGCACCCGCTGCGTCTACTTCCAGGACGTCACCACCCCGTGCAACAAGCGGGAGCCGGGCTCGGGCTGTTCCGCGATCCGGGGGTGGACCCGCCACCACGCGATCCTCGGCGCGTCCGAGCACTGCATCGCGGTCCATCCCTCCGACATGGCGGTGGCGCTGGCCGCGCTCGGGGCACGGGTACGGGTGCTCGGGCCGGACGGCGAGCGCACGATCCCGTTCGTCGACCTGCACCGGCTGCCCGGCGACACCCCCGAGCGCGACACGGTGCTCGAGCACGGTCAGCTGATCACCGCGATCGACCTGCCGGCGCAGCCGATCGCCCGCCGCTCGGCCTACCGCAAGGTGCGCGACCGGGCCTCGTACGCGTTCGCCCTGGTCAGCGTGGCCGCCGCGCTCGACGTCCGGGACGGGGTGGTGGTGGACGCGCGGGTCGCCTTCGGCGGCGTGGCACACGTGCCGTGGCGCGCGTACCGGGCGGAGGAGGTGCTGCGGGGCGCTCCCGCCTCGGAAGACGCCTTCCGGGCCGCCGCGGACGCCGAGCTCGCCGCCGCCCGGCCGGCCGAAGGACTGGGCGGCGGCAACGCGTTCAAGATCCCGCTGCTGCGCCGCACCCTCGCCGCGACTCTGCGCGGCCTGGCCGGAGAGGACACCCCGTGACGTTCCCCCACGAGCCGGCCGCCGTCGGCCGCGACCTGCCCCGCCGGGACGGGGCCGTCAAGGTCCTGGGCACCGCCACCTACGCCCACGAGACTCCGTTGGCGGACGCCGCCCACCTGCACGCCGTCCAGGCCACCGTCGCCCGGGGACGCGTCACGGAGCTGGACACCGCGGCGGCCGAGGCGCTCGACGGGGTGGTCGCGGTGCTCACCCACGACAACGCGGAGCGCCTGGCGTCCACCGCGGACCGGGAGCTGGCGGTTTTGCAGGACGCGGAGGTCGCCTTCCGCGGCCAGGTCGTCGCGCTCGTCGTCGCGGACAGCTCCGAGGTGGCGAGGCACGCGGCCGCGCTCGTCCGGGTCGGCTACGCGCAGCAGGCGCACGACGCCGAACTGCGGGCCGACCGCGAGGACCTGTACGCACCGCGGAAGGTGAACCCGGATCTTCCCACCGACACCGTCGAGGGCGACGTGGACGCCGCGATGGCGGCCGCGCAGGTGAGCGTCGACGAGACGTACAGCACCGCGATGTACCACAACAACCCGATGGAACCGCACGCCACGTCGGCCCTGTGGGATCCGGCGGGTGAGGGCTTCCTCACCCTGTGGGACTCCACCCAGGGGGTCCATCCGACGCGGTCCGCGCTGGCATCGCTGTTCGGTCTCGACGAGGCACGGGTGCGGGTGGTCTGCCCGTACGTCGGGGGCGGGTTCGGTTCCAAGGGGCAGCCTCACGTCAACGTGGTGCTCGCCGCGCTGGCCGCGCGGGCAGTGCCCGGCCGGGCGGTGCGGCTGGCGCTGACCCGGCAGCAGATGTTCGCCCTGACCGGCTACCGCACCCCGACCATCCAGCGCTGCCGGCTCGCGGCTGACCGGGACGGCAGGCTCACCGCCGTCGCGGTCGACGCCGTCGAACAGACGTCGCGCATCAAGGAGTTCGCCGAGCAGACCGGCGTCCCCGCGCGCATGATGTACGCCTCGCCGAACCGGCGCACCACGCACCGGCTGGCCGCCCTCGACGTGCCGGTGCCGTCCTGGATGCGCGCCCCGGGCGAGTGCCCCGGGATGTTCGGCCCCGAGGTGGCGATGGACGAGCTGGCCGAGCGCCTCGGCCTGGACCCGGTCGACCTGCGGATCCGCAACGAGCCCGCCGTCGAACCCGGCTCGGGCAAGCCGTTCTCCAGTCGCGGCCTGGTCGGCTGCCTGCGGGAGGGCGCGGCGCGGTTCGGCTGGTCGCGGCGCGATCCCCGGCCGGGCGTGCGCCGTCGGGGTGACTGGCTGGTCGGTACGGGCGTGGCGGCCTCCACCTACCCGGTCAGCCGGATGCCGAAGTCGACGGCGACGATCCGGCGGGAGGGCGGGGGCTACGTGGCCGAGATCGGTGCGGCCGACCTCGGTACCGGCACCTGGACCACGCTGGCGCAGATCGCCGCGGACGCGCTCGGCGTGCCGGTGGCCCGGGTGGAGGTGCGGATCGGCGACACGGACTACCCGGTGGCGTCGGTGGCCGGGGGCTCCTCGGGCATGACGACGTGGGGCTCGGCCGTGGTCGAGGCCGCGCGCGCCCTGCGCAGCCGGTACGGGGCCGAGCCGCCGGACGGGGCGCGGGCCTCCGGCAGCGTCGGACCGCCGGACGAGCGCTACGCGATGCACGCCTTCGGGGCGCAGTTCGCCGAGGCGCGCGTCCATGCGGACACTGGCGAGGTGCGGGTGCCGCGCCTGCTGGGAGTGTTCGCGGCCGGCCGGATCATCAACCCCCGCACGGCGCGTTCGCAGTTCGTCGGCGGGATGACGATGGGGCTGTCCATGGCCCTGCACGAGAACGGAGTGCTCGACCCGCGAACCGGCCACGTGGTCAACCACGACCTCGCCGATTACCACATCACGACCAACGCGGACGTCGACGGGATCGAGGCGCACTGGCTCGCCGAGCACGATCCCCACGTCAACGCCGTGGGGTCCAAGGGCATCGGGGAGATCGGGATCGTCGGGACGGCCGCCGCGGTGTCGAACGCGGTGTGGCACGCCTGCGGGGTGCGGGTGCGGGACCTGCCGATCACGCTGGACAAGGTCCTGCCCGCGCTGGAGGAGCGGGCCGGGCGGTGACGCCGCGGGGCGCCGTCACAGCCGGCCCGGGCTCGCAGGGGGTCAGCCGCTGGAGCAGGTCCGCAGGCGGACCTGCTCCTCCAGGCGGGCCGGGCTGTCGCGGCCCGGCCCGCCTGGACCGTCGTGACGGCCCGGCCGGCCCGGCTCCTTGGGCGCCGGGCGGTCACGATCGTGGTCGACAACACATCTCTGCACCCCGACGAGGCCGCGGTACGGGACATCGAGCACCTCGCCCTCTGACCGGGGGCGGCCCGGCAGCTCCGCCGCCCTGCCCGTCGCCCCGGCCGGTACGCCCCAGCAACACGGCCAAAGTGGGGTGATGTCCCCGGTTTGGTAGGGTCGGACCACCACCGGGGGGTAGTCCCCGTTTTCCAGGGGGGAAGAACGTGCCGGCTCCGACACTTGCTCCGACGCTTCAGGACCTGTCTCCCGCAGACCTCGACGTCACCATCGACCCGTACCCCGCCTACGCGGCACTGCGCGAGAAAGGGCCGGTCCACCGGGTGCTCGTCCCGGGATCCGGCGAAGCGTGGCTCGTCGTCGCCCGTGACGAGGCCCGCGCCGCCCTCACGGATCCCCGGCTGAGCAACGACATCCGGCACTCCTCCTCCTGGACCGACGACGGGGGCCACGCCCTCGGGGTCAACATGCTCCAGAGTGACCCGCCCCAGCACACCCGGCTGCGCGAACTGGTCGCCGGCACGTTCACGGCCGGTCGGATCCGGGCGCTGCGCCCCCGCATTCGGGAGATCGCCGACACCCTGATCGACGCCCTGCCCGAAGCGGGTTCCGTGGACCTCGTCGCCTCCTACGCCCTGCCGCTGCCGATGACCGTCATCTGTGAACTGCTCGGCGTACCGGAGGCGGACCGCGCCGACTTCCACGCCTGGTCCACCGAACTGGTCGCGCCCAGCTCCCCGCAGGCCGCCGGCGCGGCGGCCGGCGCCATGACCGGCCACCTCACGGCCCTCATCGAGGAACGCCGGACCAGCCCGCGCCAGGACCTGCTCAGCGCGCTCGTCACCCCGGCCGCCGACGGGCTCTCCGCCGAGGAACTGCTCGGGATGGCCTTCCTCCTCCTCGTCGCGGGGCACGAGACCACCGTGAACCTCATCTCGGGGACGGTCCTCTCCCTGCTCACCCACCCCGAGCAGCTCGCCGCCCTGCGCGCCGATCCCGGCCTCGTCGACGGCGCGATCGAGGAGACCCTCCGGCACGACGGCCCGGTGGAGTCCGCGGCCTTCCGCTACGCCACCGAACCGGTACGGGTCGGCGACACCACCATCCCGGCAGGCGACAGCGTCCTCGTCTCCCTGGCCGCGGCCTCACGCGACCCGCGCCACTTCCCCGATCCGGACAGGTTCGACGTCCACCGCAAGCCCGCCGGCCACCTCGCGTTCGGCCACGGCATCCACCACTGTCTCGGCGCCCCCCTCGCCCGGCTCGAAGCCGCCATCGCCCTGCGCACCCTGATCGAGCGTCGCCCGCACCTCGCCCTCGACGCCGACCCGGCAGACCTCGTGCGGCGGCCGAGCACCATGCTGAGGGGACTGACGAGCCTGCCGGTGCGCTTCCACGACGCGAGCGACGCCGCAGGCTGACACGCTCCCGTGGGCGCGCCGGTCGCGGGGCTTCCGGCGCCGATCGCCACACCCCCGCGTGCGGAACCACTCGCCCACGGGCGCGTCACCCGGAGCCGCCGCCCACTGGACGGCGCACCGACCGGGAGCTACGCCGCCGTGGCGCCTTCGGCGTCCAGCAGCTCGGTGAGCGACGCCCGGTGCAGGGCCGTGACGGGTTCGAGCAGGTCGGGATGGCGCAGCAGCACGGCGGCTTCGCCGTCGTCGACTCCGGGGTCGATCAGGCGCCGCAGGCCCTGGTCGTGGGCCCGGGCCTGGGCGGGGAGCATGGCAGCGGTCAGCATCCGGTGGGCGCGGGCGGCGAGGGCCGGTTCGGCCAGGAGGCATGCGGCCCAGCTGACGACGGTCTCGTCCACCCAGGTGCGCCAGGCGGCGTCCGCAGGTTCGGCGTCGTTGCCGGTGAGCCAGTCCAGCCGGTCCGACCCGCCGGGGCCGAGCAGGTGCAGCAGTTGTACGTCGAGGTCGCCGGGGTAGCGCAGGTGGGCCGCGACGGTGGTGGCCTGAACGGCCTGGGCCTCGGCCAGCGCGGCGTTGAGCGCGCCTGCCGGTGGCGGGTAGGCGATCAGTAGCCAGCGGCTGGAGGCGGCTATGACGGGGGCGAGGTCGGTGGGCACGGCGATCGGTCCCTCGGGGGCGGGCTCGCCGGTGTCCGTGGGTCGGGGCCGAAGCGAGCTGCTCGGTGTGCGGGGCTTCGCTGCCCTGCTGCTCGCCGACCAGTGTAGGCGGGACGGCGCGGCCGGCGGCATGACCGGCGTCACGCCCTACCCCACCGGACGGTGCGGGGCCGTCCGGTCGGGCGGTCGGGCGGTGCGGCTCAGGACTTGCCGCGGCCGGTGACGAAGTCGCGGGCCCGGTCGACCAGCCCCGCGCCCGGGGCGAGCAGCTTGCTGGCGCCCGGGCTGCTCGGGGCGGCCGGGTGCGGGCGGGTGGGGGCCATCGCCTTCGCGCGGCGGATCTTGTCCCCGAGGTCGTTCAGCTGCTCGGGCGTACAGGCCTGGGCCAGCCTGGGGAACAGATTGTCCTCCTCGTCCTGGACGTGGGCGGACACCTCGTCCATGAGCTGCCGCAGTACGGGGCTCATCTGCGCGTCGGCCGTATCCATCCGCTCCAGCTTCTTGAGGATCTTCTCGACCCGGGCGTGGTCCTCGAGCTCCTTGTCCGCGAGCCCGTCCCCGCCCTGGATGTGCTCGCGCACCGCCGGGTAGAGGTACTGCTCCTCGGCCACCGAGTGCCGCACCAGCTCGATGGTGACCTGGTCCACCAGGTCCCGCAGCTCCTGTCCGTGCCCGGGCATCACCCGGATCCGGCCGAACATCTCCTCCACCTCCCGGTGGTCGGCCTTCAGCTCCTCGATCACGTTTCCGTCGTGCCCCATCGTGTTTCCGCCTCTCGTCGTGGCCGGGTCCGCACCCGGCCGGAACGAAGTGATCCCCGGCCCGGGCGGGCCCACGCGGGTGAGCCGCACGCAGCTCACCCGATCGGCTCCGCACCGCGCCTCGGACATGCGGCCCGCAGCGGCTCCTGCCTGGACGTGCCCACTTCGAGTACCGGTGCGGGCACGGGCAGGACCAGCTGACTGTGCGTGCCGGTGGTGTTACTCTCCTAAAAGAGAGCTGACTCTCACTTGTCGGCCGGACGCCATGGCGCCCGTCCTGGCCCGGGCCCGCAGGGGAGAACGGTTCCGCCCAGCGTTCGCTGCTCTTGCGGCCCTTCGGCCGGTGAGGAGAGACCATGACCGCCCCCGCACCGCAGTTACCCTTCGAGCGTCCCAACGCCCTGGACCTGGCGCCGCTGTTCGCGCGCCTGCGCGAGGCAGGCCCGATCACGCGGGTGACGACGCCCGCCGGCGACCCGGCCTGGCTGGTGACCCGCTACGAGGAAGCCCGGGAGATCCTGAGCGACACCCGGTTCTCCCGGTTGCGCCCCGACGTCGAGGGCGCCCCGAGGATCTCCGCCTCGGCGCTGCACACCCGCCCCGCCCCCACCCCCGAGGAGGAGGACCGCGAGCACGCGCGGATGCGCCGGATGCTGGCGCCCGCGTTCAGCGCGCCGCGGATGCGCCGGATGGGGGAGAGGATCGCGGAACTCGCCGCATCCTGCCTGGACACGATGGAGGAGGAGCGTTCCCGGGATCCGCGACGCGCCGTCAACCTGCACGACCACCTGTCGTTCCCGCTGCCGGTCATGGTGATCTGCGAGCTGCTGGGCGTGCCGGTGGAGGACCGGGGCCTGCTGCGCGGCTGGTCGGAGCGGATCGCCGCGCTGTACGGCGGCGCCGACGGGGCCGCCGCCATGGCCGAGTTCGAGGAGTACGTGGCCGCGATCGCCGAGGAGAAGCGCCGGCACCCGGGGCAGGACGTGATCAGCGACATCCTGGCCGTGCAGGCGCAGGACCCCTCGTTCACCGAGGAGGAGATGACCCGCCTGGCGGTGGGGCTGCTGTTCGCGGGCCACGAGACCACGTCGACCCGGATCGACCTGGGGGTCCTGTTCCTGCTCAGCGACACCGGCCGCCGCGACCGCTTCGCCGCCGACCCCGACGGGTCGGCCCGCGCCACGGTGGAGGAGGTCCTGCGGATGGCCGCGCCCGGCGCCCTGGGCCTGACCCGCTACGCCCGCGAGGACGTCACCGTCGGCGGGGCGGCGATCGCTCGGGGCGAGGCGCTGCTGGTGTCGATCAACGCCGCGAACCGGGACGGGCGGGCGTTCGAGGAGCCGGACGCCTTCGACCCGTCGCGTTCCCCCAACGCGCACCTCGCCTTCGGGTACGGCGGCCACTACTGCATCGGCAACGCGCTGGCCCGTACCGAGATGCAGATCGCGCTGACCGGGCTGTTCCGGCGCTTCCCCGGCCTGCGGCTCGCGGTGGACGCGCGCAGCCTGCGCGACCACTCCGAACGGCTGGCGGGCGGCATCGGCGAGGTGCCGGTCCTGTGGTGAACGGGGATCAGCCGCGAGAGCGGCCGGCCGCGCGGGTGACGGCGGACGCCTCGCGGTGCGTGTCGTCGGGGCAGTGCGCGGTGACCGCGCCGTCGGTGTTCGACCAGGACGAGGCCGGGCAGGTCGTGGTGCTGGCCGCCGAGCCCGTCGGGCGGGCGGCGGAACAGGCCCGCGAGGCGGCCGCCAGGTGCCCGGTCACGGCGCTCCGGTGGCATCCGGCGGGCTGAGCGGCGGCGGTGCCGGCCGCCCGGCGGGGCGGCCGGCACCTGCCTCGACGTCAGGGCGTGCGGGGGCGCAGCGCGGGGGCGGGACAGGGCAGCGGACGGGCCCCGGCGGGGGAGAGGCCGTCGAGGACCAGGGCCAGGTACCGGCGCCAGCCGTCCTCGCCCGGGCCGATCGTCCACAGCACCGAGACCAGCATGACGACGATGCGGTGCAGGTCGTCGGGTACGAGGTCGGCGCGGATCGCGCCCGCGCCCTGACCGCGCGCCAGCAGGTCGTCGAGGGCGGCGAAGAACTCCTCGCCGGTCGCCGGGGTCAGGACGCCGGCGGCCCGGGCGGCGGCCAGGACGTTGAAGTCGCCGGCCACCGACTCCAGGGCCGCCGCCAGCACGCGGGCCAGCCCGGACGCGGGGTCGGGGTCGTGGGCGGCGGCCTGGATGACGGGACGGACGTTCTCGCCGAAGCGCTGCTCCAGCACGGCCCGCAGGAGCGCGGCCTTGTCGGGGAAGCGTCGGAAGAGCGTCGCGGGCCCGACACCGGCCCGGCGCGCCACCTCGTCGAGGTGGGCTTCGGGGCCCTGTTCGGTGAAGACCTCCCGGGCAGCCCGGATGATCTTCTCAGCGTTGCGGGCGGCGTCGGCGCGCAGCAGCCGGGGAGCGTCGGGGACCATCCCCGCACCCTATCCAAGGGCCGCCGGGCGGCTCGCCGTGGAGCCGCCGGGCCGTCGAGCTGTGGAGCTGCCGAGCCGTCGAGCTGCCGGGCGAACCGGCCCGCGGCCACGTCCGACCACGGCAGCGGAAATCCATTGGGAGACACCCGCCCCGAGCAGCCACACTGACCGCATGCCGCACGAAGCCGATCAGTTCCTCGCCGACCTCGACCTGCTCTCGCACCCGGAACGCCAACAGCTCGTCGCCCGCACGGCCCGGCAGCTCGCCTCCGACGGCGAGCTCCCCGGGCTGCTGTCCGACCTGGAACGCTCCGGCGTGTACGGCCGTCGGCTGGCCGCGCTCGCCGCGTCGGCCGGTCGCGCCACCGGCTACCTCACCGAGCGGCTGACCGACCCCGACCCGGTGGTCCGCGGGTACGCCCTGCGTGCCGCCCGCACCCACGGCATCCCGGACGAGGCGATCGAGGCGGCCTTCACCGGGGCCTCCTGCACCCTGCGCCGGCAGCTGGCCCGGGTGGTGCGGCAGGGCCGCCGGCACCGGCTCGCCGAGCGGCTGGTGGGCCGTCTGCGCGCCGAGTGGGGCGACGCCGAGGCCGCCCGGCTGCTCTCCGCCTGCAGCCCCGCGTTCGTCGCCCGGACGCTGCCCGACCTCGCGCACGCCGCGCCGCTCGCACCGCTGGCCGCACGCTTCCCGGACGAGGTCCTCGACCACCTGGAGCAGGTGATCGCCGAGCGCCCCGAGACGCTGCGGCTCGGTCAGTGGCCCGCGCTCGCCGACGTCCTCGGCACGATCGCGCGAACCCGCCCCGAACGGCTCCTCGGCCTCCTGGAGCGGTTCGGCCCGGACCTCCCGCTGCGCCGCCACCACCTGCCGGCACTGGCCGCCGCGGACGCCGAACGCACCGTCCGCATCCTCGCCGACCCGCGGCGCGGCGCACTCGGGCCGTACACCGCACCGCCCACGAGCGGCACACTGCGCCGACTGGTGCGCGCCGACCCGCCCTCGCTGCCCGCCCTCGGCCGCCACTGGCTGGCCGCGCCCCGCTGCTTCGTCGCCCTGCTGCGCACCCTTCCGCCGGGCCGGCGCGACGCGTTCCTCGACCTCGTGTACGACGGTGCCCTGCCGCGGGAGGGCGAACTGCCCGCCCTGCTACCGCTGTTCCCGCACGCCCGCCGCCACGCCGAGGCGCGGCGGCAGGCCGCCGCGCGCCTCGCCGAGGGCCGCCCCTGGGCCCGGATCGCCCCCGTCCTGGCCTACCTGCCCACCGAGGAGGCCCAGCCGCAGCTGCGGGCGGCCCTGTCCCGCCCGGACGCCGACGACCGCGCCGCCGCCTGGACGGGCCTGCTCGCCAACGCGGCCGCCTCCGACGACCGGGCCGCCGTCCAGGACGCGCTCGCACTGCTCCCGCGGCTGCGCAACGAGCAGGACCCGGTGCGCTGCGCGGCGCTGACCGCACTGGTCCAGGTGCCCGCCCGGTTACTGACCCCGGCGGCGGTGCCCCACCTCGACGCCGCCGTGCAGGACGCGGTGGACGCCCGCGACTGCTCGTACGCCACCCGGGCCGCCCTGCAGCGGCTGGTCGCCGAGGTGCTGCGCGAGCACGCCCTCGCCGACGGGGCCGAACTGGTCGACTGGGCACTGCGGAGCCTGCGGCGGATCGCCGGGCAGAGCGGCACGGTCGAACTCGGCCCACTGGAGCACCGGCTGCGCCGGGGCCAGGAACACTCCGTGTTCGCGACCCTGCGGCCATGGCTGGACACCATGGCCGACACCGCGGAGTACTGGCTGCTGTTCACCCTGACCCGCTCGCTCGGCCGCCGCGCCCGGGGCATCCCCGAGCTGCAGGAACTCCTCCTGCACGCCCTGCAGTTCGGGTCGGACGCCGCGTTCACGAAGGCCGCCGGCCTGTGGCTGGACGACCCGCGCACCCGCGGCGCCCGGGTCGCCGAGATCCTCGAACTCGAGCCCTCCGCCGCCGTCCTGTCGCCGGTGTGCGAGGTGCTGGTCGAACAGCGCACCGACCTCCTCGACCCGCTCCTCGCCCCCGAACCGCCGTACGGGAGGTTCCTGAAGCACCCGCAGCGGGCGGCCCTGCCCCCCACCTGGTCGGCGAGCCGCTGGACCCCGCGCCAGTGGCGGGCCACCGCCCTGCTCGCCGCCACGGCGGCCGGCGACCCGACCCTGCCGCTGCACGCACGGGCCGCGGCCGTCCGCGCCGCCGCCGCGATACCCGAGTACGGCGAGGCGGTCGTCCGCGCCCAGCTGGACTCCGCCGAGGTGGTGCTCGCCGAGGCGGCGCTCGCCGCACTGGTCTGGACGGACCGGCCCGCCGACGCGCTGCGCGACCTGCTCGCCCACGCGGGCGGCGACCGCGCCCGGGTCGCGATGTACGCGGCCACCCGAGCCGCCCGGTTCGCCCCGCCCCACGAGCTCGCCGAGCAACTCGGCGCCCTGCTGTCCGGAACCCACGGCAGCAAGGTGACCAGCCGCAAGGAGGCGGTGCGGCTCGCTGCCGAGCACCTGCCGCCGCGGACCGCCGCCGACCTACTGGTGGCCGCGTGCCGCGTCGAGGGCCAGCACCACGACGTGCGCGCCGCCGCGGTCGCCTTCGCGGCCGGCCTGCTGGACGCCGAACCGGTCTGGGACCTGCTCGCCGAAGCCGCCGAACAGGCCCCGCCGCCCGTGCGCCGCGCCGTCCTGCGGGCCGACCCGGCGCACCTGCCCGAGGCCCACCGCGCCCGCTACGCCCGCCTGGTGGCCTCCGTCGCCGCCGCGGCCGACCCGGAGGTCGCGGCGCCGGCCCTGGCCGCACTGCCGCGGTGGGCCGTCTGGGCCCCGGAGACCGCCGACGTGGCCCGACGGGCCGTCACCGATCCGGCGAACCGCGGCGGCTGGCAGCAGGCCGCGGGCGCCGTCCGCGCGCTCGCCGCCTCCGGCCTGCCGCACCCGCTCGGCGGCGCCGCCCCCGGCAGCCTGCTGCACCGCACCCTCACCGAACTCGCCGCCGCCACACGGACGGACGACCTCCACGCCGCCGACGACCGGGACCTCCCGGCCCGCCGGAGGCTCACCCACCTCGCCGACCTCCCCGCCGACGACCACTACCGGCCACTGCTCGCCGGCACCGCCGACCTGCTCGCGGCCGAACCCGGCCTGGCGGGCGTCCGAGCGGCCGCGCTGCGCCGCCTGGTGGACCCGGCGGCCGGCCCCCAGGCACTGGCAGACGCGCTCGGCACCCTCGCCGACGCCCACCGGGGCCGCCCGGCGGCGGCCGCGCTCACCGCGCTGACGCTGCTGCGGGAGCACGCCTCCGGCCCGCTGCCGCCGCCCGGGACACTCGACGCGCTGGCGCACACCGCCCGCCGCGACGACACCGACCCGGCCGCCGGACTGTTCGCAACGGCGCTGACCGAGGCGTTCGGGGACCGCCTCGGCTGGCCCCGGGAATGGCGGGCCCTGCTGCGCGAACTGCGCAGCCACCCCTCGGCGGACGTCCGCGAGCGCGCCCTCGCGGCCGTCATCCACCGGGAGTGACCGACGGCCGGCCCACCCGACGTACGGCCACCAGCCGGGATCCCGGGGCTGTGACGGGACCGGGCGAGCAGGCTGTCCTCCGTCGACCGTCAGGTCGCCCTCCCCGACGTGTCTCACCCCGCGCCGGCCGCCCCGGCGGCCGGCGCGGACAGCACGTCGAGTTCGTGGCCGATCGCCTCGCGCAAGGCGTCGTGCTCCGGTCCGAGCACGCTCGCGGGATCGCGCCAGTTCTCCGGGGGATACCGCCACACCGGGTGGCCGACGAGGTCCGGGCTCTCCCACTCGAACCGGGGCCAGACATGTGCGTGGAGGAAGTCGTCGGTGTTTCCGAGGATCTCCAGGTTCACGCGCCGGAACTCCGGGTCCAGTCGCCGGCAGGCCCGCTCCACGGCCTCACCCAGCCGGTCCATGTCCGACAGGAAGGCCATCCGCTTGGTCCGGGGAAGATCGGACAGACGCCGCACAGCGGGCTCGTCCACCAGGAGAACGGAGTACCCGGGCAGGAACTGCACGTCACCGATCACCGCGAACCCGGCGTCAAGCCGCCGGAGCACAGTGGGGTTCACGCCTTTCAGGGCGCTGCCGATCCTGTCGTCCCGCCAATCGCCACCCATGACGGCGCAGCCTATACAGGCACGCGCTGTCGATCGCTTCCGACGCCCGGCGACTCCGAACGGGTCCCCCTCGACGCTCGTGCGAGTGACGACTCGTGGCGTGGAAGCGAGCTGAGGCTGTCCTGACGCGCCAGTGCGCAAGGGTTCGGCCACGACTTTTTCTTGCGGACGCGGAGGCGATCGTGACTGCCGGACGGAATGTTGGTGTGGGGTGGCTGGTTCGGGTGGCCGCGCCGGTTGTGCTGCTGGCGCTGGCGCTGGCGACGGGATGCGGCGGTGGCGGCGGCTCGTCCTCCGGCACGACGCCCGCGTCGACCCAGTCGACCGCGGAGACGCCCGCGCCGACGGCGTCGTCCGGCTCGAATCCGAGTCCGAACGCGATCGCCACGCTCTTTCCCGGCAGCAATGGCGCCCCGGCGGTGACCAAGGCGCAACTCCCCGCCACGCAGCTCGGCGGGCACACCGTCGAACCCGTGGTGCTCGCCGGACGTCCCAGCACCCCCGAAAGCGGCACCGCCGCCGCCTCCGCCTCCGCCGCGGGCACGACGGCCGCCGCCGCTGCCGCCGCCTCCGCCGCCGGCACGACGATCGGGGCCGTGCATCTGTCGGCGGGAAGCTTCTCGGTGGCCGACAACCCGTGTACCGGAAGGACTCTTCACTCCGGGGACACCTGCACTCTGACGGTCGCGTTCCGTCCGACGACCGTCGGCACGCAGAGCGCCGAACTCACCGTCTACACGACGGCCGACGCGGTCTACCGCGTCGAGCTGGTCGGTGAGGGGCTGGAGCCTTCGCTTTCACCTTCGCCATCGGAGAACTCGCCCACGCCCGAGAGCACGTCCTCGGCTGCGTCGCCCCCGGCTGTGTCGCCCCGCGCCACGTCGCCGGCGGCCACGTCGCCGCACGCCACGTCGCCCTCGGCCGTAGCAACGGAGAGCTGAGGCGTCAGCCGAGCGTCTCGATGCGGATGTCGTCGTCGTCCCGCAGGACCACGGTCACGTCCTCGGGCTGGCGGCGGTCGTACGAGACGAGGTAGTAGCGGGCGCTGGACTTGGCGAGCAGGATGAACCCCCGGTACTGGTAGCGGTACGGCCCGCCCGAATCGCCGAGGTCCGTGAAGTAGATGCCGCTGGCATCGTGGGTGATGAGGGAACGGGAGTAGATCCGGGGCCACGACGTAGGCGGCCTTCTCCAGGAACGCCTTGCTCCGGTCGTCCGGCGGCTTGGCCGCGGGTTCGGTGGCGGCCGCGGTGTCGCCGGTACCGCGGCCGGTCCCGGCGCGTGCCACCGGCCGGCGGACCCGGCGAGCCGCGCCCCTGGCGCGAGAGGAACGCTCGGTCACCGGTCATCCAGTTTCATGCCCCCACAACGAGACACCTCATGCTTCGGTCGCGGACGGCCCGACGCCGGTGCGGGGGTCGGGGCTCCTGGTCGGTCGGGGAGGGTCAGCCGAGGGCGCTGACGACGGTCTTCGTCGCCTGGGCGATCAGGGCGTCGTCGGAGGTGGCGCCCGCCTTGCCGCGGTCGGACAGAACGACGATCACGATCGGGCTGCGCCCGCCCGATGGCCACGCCACGGCGACGTCGTTGCGGGTGCCGTAGCCCGCGTTGCCGGTCTTGTCGCCGATCCTCCAGTCGGCGGGCACCCCCGCGCGGACGTACGGGCCGCCGGTCGTGTTGCCGACCAGCCAGTCCGTCAGCAGTCCGCGCCGCTCCTCCGGGAGGGCGTCGCCGAGCACGTAGCGGCGCAGGTCGGCGGCGAGGACGCGCGGCGTGCTGGTGTCGCGGGTGTCGCCCGGGGTGGCTTCGTTGAGGGTGGGTTCGGTGCGGTCGACGTTGGTGGTCGAGTCGCCCAGGTCGCGCAGGGACCGCTGGACGGCGGCCGGGCCGCCGAGTTCGGCGGTGACGAGGTTGGCCGCGGTGTTGTCGCTGTACTGGATGGAGGCGGCGGCCAGGTCGCGCAGCTTCATGCCGGTCGCCACGTGCTGCGAGGTGACCGGCGCCCACGCCAGCACGTCCTCCTGGCGGTAGGGGACGACCTTGTCCAGGTCCGCGTCGGATGCCTTCCGTAGCAGGGCCCCGGCGGCGAGCGACTTGATCGTGGACGCGAACGCGAACCGCTCGTCGGCCCGGTGGGTGATCTCCCGGCCGCTGCCGGTGTCCACCGCGAACACGCCGAGCCGGGCGCCGAACTGCTGCTCCAGTGCCGCGAAGGAGGCTTCCGCCGAGTCGGTCGCGGGCGCGCTCGCCACCGCCGCGCTCGGGGCCGTCGCGCTCGGGGCCGTCGTGCCGGGGGCCGACGCAGTCGAGGCGCTGCCCGCCGGGCCGCACCCGCCGATCAGCGCGGCCACGAGCAGGGCCACCGCGGGCAGCGCGGTGCGGGGGCGGTGGAGGGCGTGCGTCATCGGTGGTCTCCCAGGTGGTTCGTGCCGTCGCGGTCACGTTGCCGTCGCGCCGTCGCGCTCAGCTAAACAGGCCGCCGACCCCCTAGTCCAAGACCGCAATCGTGAAGCGGACGATAGGAAAACACCTATGATTGCTGGCCATGGACCTGCTGGGGCACCTCCGCCACTTCCGCGCCGTCGCCGAGGAACGGCACTTCGGCCGCGCCGCCGAGCGCCTGCGGATCGCCCAGCCCTCGCTCTCCCAGCGGATCCAGCGCCTCGAACGCGAACTCGGTGTGACCCTGTTCGACCGCGGCCCGCGCGGCGTCGACCTCACCCCGGCGGGCCGGTTGCTGCTCGCCGAGGCCGAGGAGACGCTGGACAGCGCCGCCCGCCTCCTCGCCACCGCCGCCGACCTGTGCAGCGGACGGGCCGGCACCCTGCGCGCGGCCGTCCCGCCCGAACTCGGGCCGGCCGCCCTGGCCGCGCTGCTCACCGGCTTCGAGACCGCCTCCCCGGGCACCCGGCTCGAACTGCGGGAACTGCCGGTCGCGGCCGTGGTGCGCGAACTCGCCCAGCACACCGTCGACGTCGCCGTCGTCCGCCACCCCTGCCCGGCCGACGGACTGGCCTTCGGCCCCGTCCTGCACCAGCCGCTCGGCGTCCTGCTCGCCGCCCGCAGTCCGTACGCCGACCGCCCGGAGCTCGCGGTGGCCGAACTGACCGGCCTGCGCCTGGTCCTCTTCCCACGCGCCGCGGCCCCGGCCCTGTACGACGAGGTCCTCACCACGCTGACCAGGCACGGCTGCACCCCCGAGGCCGTCGTCGATCCGCCGGGACCGGACGTCGCGGGCGCGTTCGTGCTGACCGGCAGCGCCATCGCCCTGGTGCCGCGCACCACACCACCACCGGGTACGGTCTGGCGTCCGCTCACCGGCACCCCGCTGGCCTGGCGGACCTCCACGGCCTGGCCGGCCGGGCGGGGCGGGCCCGCCGTCCGGCTGTTCGCCCAGGCCGCCCACGAGGCGCTGACCGGACCCGGCGGCCTGCTGCCCCAGCCGCCCAACCGCCCGCTCTACCCCCGGCCCGCAATGGAGTTCCCGCTGTGACCAGCGACCGCACCGCAGCCGACCGCACGGCTGCCGACCGCACCGCAGCCGACCGGACCCGAGCCGACCGGGCCCCGCACAGCCGGGCCGCGCGCACCCGCATCGCCGCGGCCTTCGCCGACGCGGGCGTCACCGGCTGGTTGCATGCGCGCGACCTCGACACCGGCGCCGAGATCGCCCTCGGCGCGGACACCGTCGTCAGCACCGCCAGCGTCCACAAGGTCTGCCTGCTCGTGACGCTGTACCGCGAGGCCGCCGCCGGACGGATCGACCTGACCCGGCAGGTCGACGTGCCCGCCGCCGGCCGCACCCCCGGGGGGACCGGCCTCGGCGCCATGCTCGACCCGGCCCGCCTCTCCCTGCGCGACCTCGCCTACCTCACCGCGGCCGTCAGCGACAACACCGCCGCCGACACCCTGTGGGACGAGATCGGCCTCGACACCGTCAACCGCACCATGGCCGACCTCGGCCTGAGCCGCACCGTCGCCGTCCACAAGCTCCGCGACCTGATCGCCGCCCTCGCCGAGGACACCGGCCCGGACTCCCCGGTCGACCCCGCGGTCGTCGCCCGCCTCAGGGTCCTCGACCCCGCCTTCACCAACCACAGCACCCCCCGCGACATGACCACACTGCTCGCCGCCCTCTGGCACGGCGACGCCTGCCCCGGCGACCACGGCGCCGCGCTGCGACGTCTCCTCGGCCTCCAGGTCTGGCCGCACCGCCTGGCCTCCGGTTTCCCCTTCGACGACGTCCGCGTCCACGGCAAGACCGGCACCCTTCGCACGCTGCGCCACGAGGTCGGTGTCGTCGAGTACCCCGACGGCGGCCGCTACGCGCTCGCCGTCTTCACCCGCGCCGCCGCCACCGCCATCACGCTGCCCGCCGCCGACGCCGCCATCGGAACCACCGCCCGCCTCGCCGTCGACGCCCTCCGGGCACGGGCGGCAAGCGGCGCGACGGGCTGACCGCGGCGGAGGTGCCGGGCACGGGCCCGCCGGTGAATCGCGGACCGCCGAAACGCCGGTGCCGGCGCCTGCCCGGTCCTGAGGCCGTCGCGCGACCGCGACGAGTCCCGTCGTCCCGTCGGCGTTCTCGGCGGCGTGGGTCCGGGCCGTCCGCAGCGTGGTGATCAGCGCTGGCGGCCCTGTCGGAGTCCCCCGCGCCCTTGCGTGCCCGGTGGCAGCGCCGCCCGGGTCCTCGGCCGAGGCCACGCCACGCCGTGGCCTCGGCCGCCGAGTCCTTGACGCCCGCCACGGCACGCTTCGGCGGTGCCGGCCGGGTCGCGGGCTCCGAAGAGGACGGGTGATCCTGATCCTGTTGCTCCGGTCCACTACAGGACCCGGCGGGCCGGGCCGGCCTTCGGACGAGGAGTCGAGATGGACACAGAGCGGGCCGTGGCGAGGCACTGCCTGGTGACCGGTGCGAGCGGCTACATCGGCGGCCGCCTGGTGCCCGAGCTGCTCGCCCGGGGACACCGCGTCCGCTGCCTGGTGCGCAACCCCGCCCGGCTGCGGGACCAGCCGTGGCGGGCGGACGTCGACATCGCCCCCGGCGACGTGAGCCGGCCCGAGACCCTCGCAGCGGCCTTCGACGGCGTCGACGTGGCCTACTACCTGGTGCACTCCCTCGGCACCGGACCGGCCTTCGAGGCCACCGACCGGGCGGCGGCCCGTGCGTTCGGAGCCGCCGCCGCGGCCGCGGGCGTCACCCGGATGGTCTACCTGGGCGGTCTCGTCCCCGCCGGGGTGCCCGAAGCGGACCTCTCGCCCCATCTGCGGTCCCGCGCCGAGGTCGGTCGGATCCTGCGCGGCAGCGGTGTGCCCACGGCCGAACTGCGTGCGGCCGTGATCATCGGCTCCGGCAGCGCCTCGTTCGAGATGCTCCGACACCTCACCGAACGCCTGCCCGTGATGGTCACGCCGCGGTGGGTCTCCACCCGGATCCAGCCGATCGCCGTCCGGGACGTCCTGCGCTACCTGGCCGGCGCCGCCGGTCTGCCACCCGGAGTGAACCGCACCTTCGACATCGGCGGCCCCGACGTCCTGACGTACGCGCAGATGATGCACCGCTACGCTCGGCTCGCCGGACTGCGACGGCGTCTCATCGTCCCCGTGCCGGTCCTCACCCCCCGCCTCTCCAGCCACTGGGTCGGCCTCGTGACCCCGGTGCCGAACTCCATTGCCCGTCCGCTCGTCGAGTCCCTGCGCCATGAGGTCGTCTGCGGCGAACACGACATCGCCCGGTGGGTGCCCGACCCGCCGGAGGGCCTGACCGGTTTCGACCGGGCCGTGGCCCTCGCCCTGCGCCGGATCAAGGACGCCGACGTCGCCACCCGCTGGTCCTCGGCCTCCCTGCCCGGCGCCCCCAGCGACCCGCTGCCCACCGACCCCGACTGGGCCGGCGGCAGCCTCTACCAGGACCTCCGGGAACGCACCGTGACCGCGTCACCCGCCGCCGTCTGGCGGGTGATCGAAGGCATCGGCGGCGACAACGGGTGGTACTCCTTCCCGCTCGCCTGGGCCCTGCGCGGCTGGCTCGACCGGCTGGCCGGCGGCGTCGGCCTGCGCCGGGGCCGGCGCGACCCCGCCCGGCTGCGGGTCGGCGACTCGCTCGACTTCTGGCGGGTCGAGGAGATCCAGCCGGGCCGGCTGCTCCGGCTGCGCGCCGAGATGCGGCTGCCCGGCCTGGCCTGGCTCGAACTGTCCGTCACACCGGACGGTGAGCACCGCACGCGCTACCGCCAGCGGGCGCTCTTCCACCCGCACGGCCTGGCCGGCCACGCCTACTGGTGGTCGGTCGCGCCGTTCCACACGGTGGTGTTCGGAGGAATGGCCCGCAACATCACCGAACGCGCCCGCCAGGAGCCGTGACACCGCCCGGACCACCCGGTCACGCCGGACCCGCCGTCGAGGCCGACCACCATCGCACGGTCCCGCGCGGCGGGGCGGTGGCCGCCGGGTGATCCGGTCGAACAGGTCCGTCAGCGCCTCGCTGACGTCCCGGCCGAACTCGGAGAGCCGTAGGCGACCCGGGGCGGCGTCGTCGGCCCCGCCTTCCGCCGGACCAGGCCGTCCCGGGCCCACGCGGTCCTCCCGCCCGGCGGTGGCCGGCTCTCGCGGGCCGGCTCCCAGGGGGACCGGGCGTCAGCTCCGGGGGCGCCGGGCGAGCCGGACGTCGGTGAGCGCGGTCGGGGCGCCGCCGAGCCACCAGGTGGGGTCGGCACTGCCGTCGGTGGTGCGGCCGTCGCGGTGGACGTAGTGGCGCACATCCCGCCCGGGCTCGGCGAACTCGCCGGCGAGGGCCCGCTGCAGCCACTCCGCGCCGAACCGGAAGACCTCGGCGGCCACGCCCCCGAGCGGGTGGAACTCGTCCTCGTAGACCCGCAGTTCCTTCGGCGCCCGGACGCGCTCGAAGCTCTCCAGCGCCTGGCCGAGGTCGGTGAGCTCGTCGAACTCGCCGATCCCGTAGAGCACCGGGCAGGTGATGTCGGCCACCAGGTCGCCCAGTGGCATCCGGTGGGCCAGGTCGCGGTCGAAGGCCGCTTCGTCGGTGTACCCGGCCATGTACATGTAGTTGTTCTTGAAGGTCGGCTGGGCGCGCTCGAAGATGGTCGCGAAGTCGCCGGTGACGGCCTCGAAGGCGGCGAGCGCGGCCAGGCGTCCGTCGACGGCGGCGGCCCGGGATCCCCAGTAGCCGCTCATCGAGATGCCGAACATGCCGATCCGCTCGGAGTCGACCTCCGGGAGCGCGGCCAGGTGGTCGAGGTAACGGCCTATCGCCCGCTCGTAGTTGCCGAGGTCGACGGTCAGTCCGCCGGCGCGGCTCTCGCCCTGGCCGGGCCCCTCGATGGAGAGCGCGACCATGCCGCGCGAGGTGTAGTAGCGTTCGGCGGCCCAGATGTAGTCCTCCTTGATCATGTCCATCCCGGGGCCGAGGATGACGGCCGGCGCGTTCTCGACCGGCCGGGCCGGCAGGTGCAGCAGGGCGTGGATCCGCGAGCCCTCGAAGTCCAGCTCCACCCGCCGCACCCGGCCGTCGCGCAGTGCGCCCAGGCGCTCCACGCAGTGGTTGGCGCGCGCACGCATGGCCGTCTTGCGCGGGTCCGCGGCGTCGAAGATCGAGTACTGGGCCCGGCCCCACATCACCGCCGCCCTCAGGTAGAGGTCGGCGGCGGTCTGGGCGAAGCCGCCGCGCTCGTGGTGGGCGGCACGCTCCTCGGTCTGACCGGCCACCGTCGCCCACGCCTTGGGCAGCATCGCACCGCTCCTGACCAGCGCGAAGACCTTGGCGAAGTCGGTGTGGTCGTGGCCCAGCTGCTCCATGGTCCCGACGGCCTCGGGGTGCAGCGCGTCGAAGCCGCCCTGGGCGAGGGCGGTGTCCAGGGCCCAGCTCTGGCCGGTCGATCGGATGGTCATGGGTCTCCTCCTGGGGTCCATTTGTTTAAGTACTTAATGAGTAAGTACTTAGTCATTAAGTACTTAAGTTAGGCTGGTTGTCAACCCGACGAAAGGACCACCATGAGCAGCACACCGCCCACCGAGGACCGTGCCGAAGCACTCGACCGCCTGGCCCGCGCCGCCTACCGCCTCAGCGCCGCCGACGCCCGGCTGCGCGGGCGCGCCACCCGAACCCCGGGCGCACTCTCCCTCACCCACGCCCGGGCCCTGCGCGTCCTGGCCGAGCAGGGCCCCCTCACCATCGGCGGGCTCGCCGCCGGCACCGAGACCACCGGCGCCGCCACCACCCAGCTGGTCAACGGCCTCGTCGCGGCCGGCTACGTCACCCGCACCCGCCAGCCCGAGGACAAGCGCTCCGTCCTGGTCGCCCTCACCGACGCCGGCCGGGCCCGGCACGGCCAGCGCCAGAAGGTGCTGACCGAGGCCCTGCACGCCGATCTGGACGACTACGACGACGTCGCCCTCGACCAGGCCACCGAAGTGCTCCAGCGGCTGTCCGCCGTCTACGACCGGCTCTGAGTCCACCGGGCCCGCCATCGCACCCGGGGCGTCAAGTCCTCCGTCGGCGGACGAGGTTGACGGGGCCTCGCGGGCGCCTGCGGGCACCGCCGGCCCGGCGCCGTGCCGCGGGCCCGACGGCACCGGGTGCTACCGGGCGGTCTCTTCCTGCCCGTCCGGGACGACGTGCACCGCGGCTTCCTCCGCGCCCGCGGCGCCGCCGTCGACGCCGACGTCGGACGCGGGGAGGCCCTTCTCCGTGTCGGGGCGGGTGCCCTCGTCGGGGGCCACCAGCCGCCCGGCGCGGCGGGTCCCGGTGGCCCGGGGGTCGACCGGCTCGCCCTCTCCGTCGGGCAGGTCGCCGATTCCGTCGTCCTCGTCGGGCCGGACGTCGGGCTCCTCCTGGGCGAGGCGTTCGTCCAGCGTCTCGCCGTCTCGCTGCTCGGCGGCCGTCACCCCCACCTTGCCGACGCCCAGCGGTTTCTCCGGCGGCGAGTAGCCCTCGTCGAGCAGGTCGTCGTAGTCGCGCTCGTCCACCGCGTCGTCCATGTCCAGGGGCGCGGCGTCCGCCTGCTCCTCCATGTTCCCGGTCGGCTGGTAGACGTCGTCCCCCCTGGCTTGGTCGCTCATGTCCCCGCCTCTCCGTTGTCCGGCGCGCCTTCGCGCGCCGGCCTCAGCTCTCGCTCGGCTGTTCGGTCTTCCCCTCGGTCCCCTCGGCCGTCTCCTGCCGGTCGAGGTGCCGGCTTCTGCCCGGTTCGACGGTGGTGGCGTTGCCGTCCTCGCCGTCGTCCTGTGCACCGTCGCCGCCGGGCGGGTGGATCGGGTGCTTCTGGTCGGTGTCGTCGAGCGGAACACCACCGGCTCCGCCCTGCGGGATGTCCTCCACGGCTCCTCCTCGTTCTGCTCGAGTACGGGCGGTCCCGGACCGCGCCTCCGCGCGTGTACCCGGCCGACCTCGGCGAAACCACCTGGACCCGGCGGCGCGGAGCGGCCCTCGCCCGTGGCGGCGAGTCGTCCGCGGGGTTGACCAGCCGGGCGGCTACCCGGCGAACGACGGATCGGTGCCGGTCAGTTCGCGGCTGGCCGCCCACAGCCGGGCGGCGGTGGCGGTGTCCTTGAGGTGGTCCCAGACGGGTTCGGTTCGCGGGGTGCCGCGCAGTCCGAATGCCCGGGGGCTCCACATCCGGCCGCCGCGAACGCCCGGGTCGAGCACGGCCCGGACGGCGGGCCACGCGGCGGCGTCCTTGCCCTGCACGACGAGGCCGAGCGGCAGGTGGCGCAGCCGTTCGCCGGCGGTGCGGACGTGGAGGGGCGGGCGCGAGGGGGTGAGGGCGTCGAGCGCGCCGCCGGGGTGGACGAGGACGCTCAGCGTGCTGCTGCGGGCGGCGCGCAGGTGGCGGTCGAGTTCGAGGGCGAAGAGCATCTGGGCGAGCTTGGAGCGCGCGTAGGTGCGCTTGGGCCGGTAGTCGCGGGTGCTCTGGAGGTCGTCGAGGTCCAGGCGCTCGGACTTGGCGGCGAAGCTGCCGGTGGTGACGACCCGGCTGCCGGCAGTGGCCGCGAGCAGGGGCGCCAGGTGGTGGGTCAGCGCGAAGTGGCCGAGGTGGTTGGTGGCGAGCATCAGCTCGTGCCCGTCGGCGCTCTCGCGGCGCGGCGGGTGGTCGAGCGCCACGCCGGCGTTGTGGACCACGGCGTCGAGCCGGTCCGGCCCGAGCGCGTCCACGGATGCGCGGAGCGAGCCGAGGTCGGCCAGGTCCAGGGGCAGGTGCCGCACGTCGGCGCCGGGGACGCGCGAGCCGATGGACGCGATCGCCGCCCGCGCCCTCGCCGGGTCGCGGCTGCCCAGCACGACCGTGGCCCCGGTGGCGGCGAGCTGCTCGGCGACGAAGTACCCGATGCCCGCGTTTCCGCCGGTGACCAGGAAGCGCCGCCCCTCGGCGCGGGGCAGCCGGTGGACGTTCCACGGACGGGTCTCGGATACGGAGGGCATGGCGTGCTCCCGGTGGTTCGGCGTCGTTCGGTTCGGCGCGGTGCGGTTCGCGCGGTCCGTACGCTCCCAGGCGCCGCTCACAACTCACCGGCAGTCGGCTGTCCCCGCGCTGACAGCGGGTCGGCCCGCCGCCCGGGTTCGACGGCCCGCTCGGACGATGACGTCGCTCCGGGGCTGCGGAACCCGCCGAGGGCGGTCGCCTGGCCGTGCCCCGAAGCGTCGCCGGCATGACACCGGCCGAGGGACTCGGGTTCCGCCTCCGCTCCGACGAGGAACGGGCCGCTCGCGTGTGGACCCGTCCGCCGCAGGGCCGCCGTACCGGGATTGCGTCCGTGGCGTCGGGTAGGCGCACGGGTGCGCCCGAGAGGACCGGCACCGGCCGGGCCCGTCAGGGGCGTGGAAGGAGCGCCGGAACCATGGGCGAGGAGACCGGTCACATCACCGGAACCAAGGACAAGGACTACAACCTGATCTGGTACGTCGAGGCGTGCCTCAAGAACGCGCTGCGACTGGAGAGCTACCTGCGGGACGCCGAACGCGACGGCGACGACGAGGTGGTGGAGCTCTTCCGCAAGGCGCAGGCGGACAGCCGCAAGGGTGCCGAGCTGGGCAAGGAGCTGCTCGCGGCCCGCCTGGCCCCGGCGGGGGCCCGCGGTGACTCGGACCGCGTCGCCGCCGCGGGCACTCCGGTGCGCACCGCCGGGGACGCACTCGGGGGTGCCGGCGGGAACGCCGGCGACCTCCCGGCCGACGGAGGGAGCCGGACCGGTGACACACCGGCGTCCGAGAGCCGTGCGGGTGATCTGCCGCAGGACCCGACGACCCCGTAGGCATCGCGGACGGTGCAGGGCGGGCTGCCGTGGTGGCCCGGCCTTCCGTACCCGTCGCCGTGCCCGGGGTGCAGGGCGGGCGCCGCCGCCCGGCCGGGCGAACCCCGTCCGGCCTCGGCCGGTCGTCCAGGAGCGGCAGCCCGGTCCGCGGCGTCGGTCCGGGGCCTCGCGGACCGAGCCCCGGAGCCTGCCCGACCGTCTGCCCGACCCCCGCTTCGGCCGCGAAGCCACCCGCCGGGCCCGTACGCCGTTTCCCCGGCCGGGGACCGGGCAGCCGCCGGTGGACGGCGGCGCGGGACGTGGGCGCCTGATCCGTTGGGGCGCCGAGCCCGGTGCCCTCGGCGCCCACCCTGCTTCCCGTCGGAGCAGCCGCGGCCGTCCCCGGGCCCCGCGTCGGCGACCCGGGCGCCCGTCCGGAACAAGAGCAAGGCGAGGTGACGTGATGAAGGCCCTGACCTGGCACGGCAAACGGGATGTGCGCATCGACACGGTGCCGGACCCGGTGGTGGAGGACCCGACCGACGTGGTCGTGGAAGTGACCTCCAGCGGCCTGTGCGGTTCCGATCTGCACCTGTACGAGGTGCTGGGACCGTTCCTGGAGGAGGGCGACATCCTCGGACACGAACCCATGGGCATCGTGCGCGACACCGGCCGCGAGGTCACGGCGCTCGCACCGGGAGACCGGGTCGTCGTCCCCTTCAACGTGTCCTGCGGCACCTGCTTCACCTGCCGACAGGGCCTGCACTCCCAGTGCGAGACGACCCAGGTCCGTGAATTCGGCACCGGCGCAGCGCTGTTCGGCTACACGAAGCTCTACGGTCGGGTCCCGGGAGGACAGGCCGAGCTGCTCCGGGTGCCGTTCGGCAACACCTTGCCGATCAAGGTGCCCGACGGGCCGCCGGACGACCGCTTCGTGTTCCTCTCCGACGTCCTCCCCACCGCGTGGCAGGCCGTGAAGTACGCCGACGTCCCCGAGGGCGGCAGCCTCGTCGTCCTCGGACTCGGACCGATCGGCGACATGTCCGCGCGGATCGCCGCCCACCTCGGCGTGTCCCGGGTGATCGGCGTCGACCTGGTGCCGGAACGCCTGGAACGCGCCCGCGCCCACGGGGTCACCGCGCTCGACCTCGAGGAGCACGGCAAGGACCTCGCCGACGTCATCCGCGACCTCACCGACGGCCGCGGCCCCCACGCGGTGATCGACGCCGTCGGCATGGAAGCGCACGGCTCGCCCGCGGCCGCACTCGCCCAGCGGATGACCACGCTGCTCCCCAACCGGCTCGCCGCCTCCCTCATGGAGCACGTCGGCGTCGACCGCCTGCACGCACTGCACCTGGCGATCGACATCGTCCGGCGTGGCGGCACCATCTCCCTGTCCGGCGTCTACGGCGGCATGACCGACCCGCTGCCGCTGCTGACGATGTTCGACAAACAGATCCAACTGCGCATGGGCCAGGCCAACGTCCACCGTTGGGTGCCCGACATCCTCCCGCTGCTCCTGGACGGCGATCCGCTCGGCGTCGACGGCTTCGCCAGCCACCACCTGCCGCTGACGGAGGCGCCGCGCGCCTACGAGATGTTCCAGCAGAAGCAGGACGGCGCGGTGAAGGTGCTCTTCCGGCCCTGACGAGCCAGGACCGGGCCCGACGGCGTCCCGAAGACGCCACGCTCGCGAACCCGGAAGGAGTTCCCCGTGGAGTACCGCCGACACGAGCACCACCGCCCGCCGGACCGAGGACGTGGCGGCGCCAGGACGGCCCGCACCGCCGACCGCACCGCCGTCGTCACCGGCGCGTCCCGGGGCCTGGGCCTGCTCATCGCGCGCGAACTGGTCCGCCGTGGCTGCCGGGTCATGCTCTGCGCCCGCGACCCGGCCGAACTGGCCCGGGCCGAACGGTACCTGCGCGACGAGGGAGCCGCCGTCGCCGCCTGTGCCTGCGACCTGAACGACTCCGATGCGCCCCGGCGCCTCCTGGCCGCCACGCACGAACGCTTCGGGCCGGTCGAGATCCTCGTCAACAACGCCGGTGTCATCCAGGTCGGCCCCTTCCAGGCCCTGCGCGAGGAGGACTTCCGCGAGGCCATGGAGACCATGCTGTTCGCCCCGCTGCGTCTGACGACCGCCGCGCTGCCCGACCTGCGGGCCCACGAGGGGACGCTGGTGAACGTCACCTCGGTCGGTGGCCGCGTCCCGGCTCCGCACCTGTTGCCGTACGTGGCCGCGAAGTTCGCCGCCACCGGGCTCTCCCAGGGCCTTCGGGCCGAGCTGGCGGCCGACGGTGTGCGGGTGACCACCGTGATCCCGGGCCTGATGCGGACGGGCTCGCACACGGCAGCCCGGTTCCACGGTCGCCCCGGGGCCGAGTACTCCTGGTTCGCCGCCGCGGCCGGCCTGCCGCTGCTGTCGATGGACGCCGAGCGCGCCGCCCGAGCGATCGTGCGCGCGGCCGACCGCGGCCGACCGGAACTCGTCCTCACCCCGGCGGCCAAGATCGGTGCCCGCGTGCAGGGCCTGGCTCCGGCGACGACCGCCCGACTGATGGGTCTGGTCGCCCGCCTCCTCCCCGGCCCCGGCGCCGATCCGGCGCACGGGGTGGTCGGCAGCCGAGCCGCCGGATCCGCTCGGCTCCCGGCCTGGGTCACCGTACTCGGCGACCGGGCCGGACGGCGGTTCAACGAGCCGCGACCCGACCGGTGACCCCGCCCGCCGGCAATGCGCGACCCTGATGCCTCGGCGGTGAGTCGCCGGTGAGGACGCGGGTCCGCTTCCGCCGTCCACAGCGTGGAGCCCCAGCCCTCCGAAAGGGGGCGTAGCCGGGCTCGGGCACCGCGCGCCGAGCCCGTGACACGCGCACGCGCATCCGGGTGACACGCGGTCCCTACGACTTCCGCCCCCAGCGCTTCCTCGACGCACCACCGGATCCGCAGCATCTGATCCCGCAGGGCGGCGGCGACGCGGCCACCGGCCACCGCTGCCCGGGCGAGGAGGTCGTGGTCGCCCTGCAGGAACTCCTCGCGCCGCGGCTGGCACGGCTCGACTACACGGTGCCCGACCAGGACCCCACCATCGCGCTCAGCCGCGTGATCGCCCGGCCCCGCAGCGGCTTCGTCGTCGACCTGGCCTGAGGTCCCGGGCGCACCGGCGCCGGCCGGCGTGTTCGTTCCGGAGCGGTGGTGCGAGTGCGTGCACTCGGGATGAAATGCAACAAGACAGGCTAAACGTGAATTCAATGTCGTATGTCGGGTACAACCCTCCTGTGGCGACCGTGTCGACGGTCCGGTCGTCCCGCACCCCGGTTGGGGTGCACCGGGACCGCGCTTGAAGAAGCCAGGCACAGGTCCTGGGGGAAGAGGCCCGGGGCGCACGAGGTGCGGCTCCAGCACACGTCGCCGGGCGTTCACCCCGATGCCCAGGAGCGATCACGTGTCCATCCACCTGGAAACCACCGACAGGGAAACCACCGACAGGGAAGCCGTGCCCGCGGGGCTGCCGGCGGACCTGCCGGGACGGCCGACGGCGGCCGCACTGCGCCGCATGGGGAAGTCCGAGGCCAGGGAGCTGAGCGACGCCCTGTTCGAGCGGCTGGCCGGGCTGGCCCGGGAGAGCCACGCCTACAGCTACGTCCGCGGCACGATCATCGAGCTGAACATGCCGCTGGTGCGTTTCATCGCGGCCCGGTTCCGGCACCGCGCCGAGGACATGGAGGACATCCTCCAGGTCGGCACGATCGGTCTGATCAAGGCCGTCGACGGCTACGACCCGCGGCGCGGCGTCGAGTTCGTCACCTACGCCATCCCCACCATCGCCGGCGAGATCAAGCGGTTCTTCCGTGACACCTCGTGGCCGGTGCGGGTGCCGCGCAGCATGCAGGAGCTCTATCTGTCCGTCACCCGCGGCTCGGACCGGCTCGAGCAGGAACTCGGCCGCCTCCCGCAGCCCGGGGAGATCGCGGAGGATCTCCACCTCACCGTGGAACAGGCCACCGAGGGCCTGATGGCGGGCCGGGTCTGCCGCCCGAACTCGTTGGACGCGCTGCGTGACGGGGACACCGACGAGGCCGGCAGTGCCCTGCTGGACCGCCTCGGCGGCTGTGATCCCGGTATCGAGCTCGTGGACTTCCGTATCGCGGTGCGGCCGCTGCTGGCCCGGTTGCCCGAACGCGAGCAGACCGTCCTGAAGCTGCGGTTCTGGGACGGTTGGACGCAGTCCCGGATCGCGGAGCGGATCGGGGTCTCCCAGATGCACGTCTCGCGGCTGCTCAGCGCCACGCTGGCCTGGCTGCGGGAGGAGCTGGAGGACCGCGGCGCCCCCGGGTGGGCGGACGAGCCCGAGGAGGGCTGAGGCCCCGGAGGTGGCCCACGCGCAGTGGCGTGGGCCACCTCGCCTCACCGGACGCCGGGTCCGCGGGTTAGAGGGCGCGCCGTCCGGGCACCCGCCCCGGACGAAGCAGGGGGCGGACCGCGAAGACAGGAGAAGACCCGGGAGCGGCTGGGCCGCCACCGACGACGAAGCGGAGAACACGATGGCCGTCCGTCATGTCCTGATCGACCGACCGCCCGGGGACGTGTGGAAGGTGCTGGCCGACCCGCGCTGCTACGCCCGGTGGGTCCCGGGCACCTCCCACACCGAACCGGCCGACGGCAGCTGGCCCCGGACAGGCGCCCGCCTGCGCTACACCGTCAGGGCCGGCCCCTGGCACCTGAAGGGGCACACCGTCGTGCGCCGCTGCGAGGAGCCGGAGCGCCTGGAACTGGAAGCCGTCGCCGGCCGCCTGGGCACCGCGCGCATCGCCCTCGAACTGCTGGCCTGGGGCGGCGGCACCCTCGTCATCGTCGACGAACACCCCTTGCAGGGACCGGGCAGCAGCCTGCACACCGCCCCGTCCGAGGCACTGCTGCACCTGCGCCACCGCAGCATGCTCTCCCGCCTGGCCGACACCGTCGAGAACGCCGGGCACCGGTCACCGGCACGAGGAGGCGCGGCATGAACGACGCCGTCGTGATCGGTGCCGGACCCAACGGACTGGTCGCCGCGAACGTCCTCGCCGACGCCGGCTGGCAGGTCGAGGTCCTCGAAGCCCAGGACCACCCCGGCGGCGCGGTCCACAGCGACCGCGGCGTGCACCCGGACTACGTCCACGACGTGTTCAGCTCCTTCTACCCGCTGGCCGCGGCCTCCCCCGCCATCCAGGCACTCGCCCTCCAGGACTACGGCCTGACCTTCAGCCGCGCACCCACCGTGCTGGCCCATCCCCTGACGGACGGGCGGTGCGCCCAGCTGCGTCAGGACGCGCAGAAGACGGCCGAGCTGATCGGCCGCGACTTCGGCCCCCACGACGCCCAGGGCTGGCAACGGCTGTCGGAGCTGTGGGAGCGCCTGGACCCGTGGCTGATCCGGGCGATGTTCGCCCCCTTCCCACCGGTGCGCGCCGGGCTCGTGCTGGCCGCCCGGGTGCGGGCTGCCGGTGGCCTGCGCCTGGCACGGTTCGCGACCCTGCCGGTGCGCCGCCTCGCCGAGGAGGAGTTCGACACCCAGGGCCCCGCGCTGCTGCTGGCCGGCTGCGCCCTGCACGCCGACCTGCTGCCGGAGTCCCCGATCAGCGGCGTGTTCGGCTGGTTGATGGCCATGCTCGGCCAGCAGTACGGCTGGCCCGCTCCGGTCGGCGGCGCCCGCGCGCTCACCGACGCCCTGGTGCGCCGCCTGGAAGCGCACGGCGGACACGTACGGTGCGACGCCCGCGTGGAAGGCGTCCTGGTACGCTCCGGGCAGGCGATCGGCGTGCGCACCGCCGGTGGCGAAACCGTCCGGGCCCGGCATGCCGTACTGGCGGACGTGGCCGCCCCCACCCTGTACGGCGGCCTCGTCGGCTGGGACCGCCTTCCCGCCCAGCTGCGCCGGGACCTGCACCGCTTCCAGTGGGACTTCTCCACCGTGAAGATCGACTGGGCGCTCGACGGCCCCATCCCGTGGAGCTGCCCCGATGCGGCCCGCGCCGGCACGATCCACCTGGGGGCGGACCTGACGGAGCTGAGCGACTACGCGCTCCAGGTCATCACCGGACGCGTCCCCGCCCGGCCGTTCGGACTGCTCGGCCAGATGACCACCACCGACGCCTCGCGCTCGCCCGCGGGCACCGAGTCCGCCTGGATGTACACCCACGTCCCCCAGCGGGTGTCGGCGGACTCCGGCCCGGACGGGCTCACCGGCCGCTGGGACGGGCACGAGAGCGCCGTGTTCGCCCGGCGGATGGAGGCCCAGGTGGAACGGTTCGCCCCCGGCTTCGGCGACCGGGTGGTGAACCGGCGCATCCTCACCCCGCCCGTCCTCCAGGGCCTGGACGAGAACCTGGTCGGCGGCGCCATCAACGGCGGTACCACCGCGCTCCACCAGCAAGCCGTCCTGCGTCCCGTCCCCGGCACCGGACGGCCCGAGACGCCGATCCAGGGCCTCTACCTCGCCTCCTCCTCCGCGCACCCGGGCGGCGGGGTCCACGGCGCCTGCGGCGCCAACGCCGCCCGCGCGGCCCTGCGGGCGCGCCGACCCGCCGTACGCCGGATCGCGGGGCCCGTGCTCACCGCCGCCCAGCGCGCCCTCGCCCGCCCGACAGGGGCCTGATGTCCCGGTCCCGCCGGGATGGCCGGGGTTTCGATGGGGCCCGCCCGTCGGTCCGGGGAGGTCACGCCGTGGAGCATCGGGCAGCGCCCGGGTGAACTGCCGACACGGTGCGAGATGGAACGCCGCACCCGGGGGAGGCTCGTCGGGCGACTGGTGGCACCTTTCGAAGCCGGGGCGCGGTGCTCCCGTCGAGGCGGGGCAGGGGCCGACCATTTCTCGCAGCACCCCGGCGCGTGACGGCGAACCGTGCTCCGGCGCCCCGCCGATCCCGGGCGGGCCGAGTATCCGATCGGAGTACTGATGGACGAGTCCAACCGCGTGCGCAAGACGACCGAACAGCTGCCCGGTGCCCCCGGCCCGCAGGCGCCGCCCGTGGCGGAACCGACCGAGCCGCGTGCGCCGCTGCCGCCGAAGCCCGACCAGCAGGCGCCCGCGGCGGTGTCGGCGACAGGCCGTGCCGCCGGCACGGAGGCCGCGCGGGCCCAGAACGGCGGGTACCTGACCACCGCGCAGGGCGTCCGTCTGCCGGACAGTGACCACTCGCTCAAGGCCGGCCCCCGTGGCCCCGTGTTGCTGCAGGACCATCACCTGCGCGAGAAGATCATGCACTTCGATCACGAGCGGATCCCGGAGCGGGTGGTGCACGCCCGCGGCGCCGCGGCGCACGGCGTCTTCCGCGCGTACGGCACGGCGGCGGACGTGACCAGGGCGGCGTTCCTGGCCGAGGGCGTGGAGACGCCGGTCTTCGTGAGGTTCTCCACCGTACTGGGGTCACGCGGCTCGGCGGACACGGTACGCGACACCCGCGGGTTCGCCACCAAGTTCTACACCGGCCAGGGCGTCTTCGACCTGGTCGGCAACAACATCCCGGTGTTCTTCATCCAGGACGCGATCAAGTTTCCGGACATCATCCACGCCGGCAAGCCGCACCCGGACCGGGAGATCCCGCAGGCGCAGAGCGCGCACGACACGTTCTGGGACTTCGTCTCCCTGCACACCGAGGCCACCCACCACACCCTGTGGAACATGTCCGACCGCGGCATCCCGCGCTCCTACCGGATGATGGAGGGCTTCGGGATCCACACCTTCCGCCTGGTCGACGCCGAGGGCGCGACCACGCTGGTGAAGTTCCACTGGAAGCCGAAGGCGGGCGTGCACTCGCTGGTGTGGGAGGAGGCGCAGCTGATCGGCGGCACGGACCCGGACTTCCACCGTCGGGATCTGGCGGACGCGATCGAGGCTGGGGCGTTCCCGCAGTGGGAGCTCGGCATCCAGACGTTTCCGGACTCGCCGGAGCAGACCTTCGAGGGGATCGACCTGCTCGACCCGACCAAGATCGTTCCCGAGGAGCTCGCCCCGGTCCGGCCGATCGGCCTGATGACGCTCGACGCCAACCCCACCAACTTCTTCGCGGAGACCGAGCAGGTGGCCTTCCACCCCGGCCACCTCGTCCCCGGCATCGACATCACCGACGACCCGCTGCTCTCCGGTCGGCTCTTCTCCTACCTCGACACCCAGATCACGCGACTGGGCGGTCCGAACTTCGCCCAGATCCCGATCAACCGCACCCACGCCCCGGTCAACGACATGCTCCGCGACGGTTTCCACCAGGACGCCGTCCACAGCGGCGTCGCGCCGTACAAGCCGAACTCGCTCGACGGCGGCTGCCCGTTCTTCGCCGGCCCCGCCGACCGCGCCTTCGTGGAGCACCCCACACCGATCGCGGCCGGAGCCAAGGTCCGCGAGGCGCCCGCCTCGTTCGACGATCACTTCAGCCAGCCCCGGCTGTTCTGGCTGAGCCTGAGCCCGGTGGAGCGCGAGCACGTGATCGCCGCCTACACCTTCGAACTGTCCAAGGTCTACGAGCAGGCGATCAAGGAACGCGTGCTGACCGTCCTGGCGCGGATCGACGACGAACTCTGCCGGGAGGTCGCCACCGGCCTCGGCCTGCCGGCACCGACCGCCGCCGCGCCCGCCGACGTCACCCCCAGTCCGGCCCTGTCCCAGCTCGGGCAGCGGTGGCCCGCGACCGGCCGGGTGCTGGGCATCATCGCGGACGGTGGCGGTGACCCCGCCGTGGTCCTCGGAATGCGCGACGCCGCGCGTGCCGCGGGCCTGCTGCCGCTGGTCATCGGTCCCACGGGAGCGCCACTGGCCGACGGCCTCGGCGTGCAGCGGACCTTCGCCGCCGCCCGCTCCGTCGAGTTCGACGCGCTCCTGGTGGCCCACGCTCCCGGGCCGGGGGCGGATGACCGCGGCGCACGGGACGCCAAGTCCGGCGCGGTGGCGGGCGGCCAGCGGACGGTCGACTCCCGGGTCGTCCTGCTGGTGAACGAGGCCTACCGACACGCCAAGCCGATCGCCGGTCTCGCGGACGCCCGCGCCCTGTGGGCCGCGGCGGGGGTCGATCCGCACGCACCGGGCGTGTCCATCGAGACGGACGGCGGGCGGGCCGTCTCGGCGCTGGTGGAGCAACTCGGCACGCATCGTGTCTGGGAGCGCTTCCCCGTGGCAGGTTGAACCCTTGCGGGCCCGCCCGCGCCGGAGACCACCGGTGCGGGCGGGAACTCGGCTGTCACGGGAAGCCGCTGCTACGGCGCTTGCGCGGCGGACGGCCGCGGCGGGGGACGCAGGTGGTCGTGCAGGAGTCGGAGGGCGGCGAGGACGCTCGCGTGCTGGATGTCCTCGCGCCGGTCACGGGGCGGGTCGGGTTCGGCCGTGACGGTGGTGCGGTCGGTGGCGAGGGCGACGTAGACCGTTCCCACCGGGCGGCCGTCCTGCGGGGCAGGGCCGGCGACACCGGTGGTGGCGAGGCCGTAGGTGGCGCCGGTGACGGCTCGGACCTCCTGGGCCATTCGGGCGGCGACCTCGGGATGGACCGCCCCGGTCGCGGCCAGCAGCGAGGCGTCCACGTGCAGGAGGGAGGTCTTGGTCTCGGTGGCGTAGGCGACGACGCCGCCGAGGAAGGTGCGCCCGGCGCCGGGCGCGTCCGCCAGCGCGGTGGCGAGACGACCCGCGGTGAGCGATTCGGCGACCGCGACGGTGTGGCCCGCTGCCGCCAGGGCGCCGGTGATGTGCCGCACCAACGTCCCGGTCGGATCGAGGCCCGCGCGGCCGACCGGGAGCCGGTCCTCACCGTCGGTGGCGGGGGAGTCGGGCTGTCGTCCGGTGCCGGGCCGGGGCGTCATGGGCTCGGCCGTTCAGCTTTCGACGAGGACCGCGGCCTCGACGAGGCCGCCCCGGAGGTGGAAGATGCCGGTGCCTGGGACTGGTCCATGGTGCCGCGTGTGCCCGGCGGGAATGACGGGAAACGCACCGCCCGCGTGGCGTGAGGACGGGGGCGCGGACCCCCGGATCGCACAGCCTTGGGGGCCGCGGCGCTGAAGGAGACCTTCGGCTGCGACGGCCAGCCCGCGTCCCAGCACACGGTCGACTTCGACGAGCTCGCCGAGTTCGGCGGCCTGCCCGACGCAGATGCGCTGGACCAACACCATGATCAAGACCCTGTCGCCCCAGCTGCTCACCAGCGTCTGATCCGCCGGGCTCCGGGGTGCGTCACCGGATCGTCCGGTCCCGGCGCCCCTCCGGTTCGAGTACGGCGGGCGGCAGCCCGTCGAGTGCGGTCAGGACGTCGACCGGGTGGACGGCCAGCAACCGAGGATCGGGTTCGTGGCCGCCGGCGTCGCCGGGGCGCGACCCACCGTCGGGTCCGCCCCGCCAGATGGCGATGTGGCGGGGCGAGGACGGCGGGCCCCAGAGGCGGGGAGCGACCGGACCGAACAGGGTGACGGACGGGGTGCCGAGGGCCGTCGCGAGGTGGGACAGGCCGGTGTCGCCGGCCACGACGGCGCGCGCTCCGGCGACCAGGGCGGCCAGGACGGGGAACGGGACGTCCCGCTCTCCGCCGAACACGGCCCCTTCCGGCAGCCCGGCGTCCCGGGCCACCCGGTGGGCGAGCGCCCCCTCGCCCGAGCCCGCAGTGATCACGACCGGCACGCCCGACGAGTGGACGGCTCGGGCGACGGCCGCGAACCGTTCGGCGGGCCAGCGTCGGCTGCCGGCGTCGGCTCCCGGATGCACGAGGACGGCGTGCGGGGCGGGCGAGGGCGACTCGGGGGCGGGAATCAGCAGGTCGGCCGGGTCCGCCGCGATGCCGTACCACTGCACCAGGCGGCACCAGCGCTCGCGTTCGTGCTCCTCCTCGTCCCACTGCGGACCGGCCAGTGCGGGCGGTCCGACGCGCCCGAAGCCCCACACCTGCCGTGGGCCGAGAGCCTGGAGCACGGCGTGGCTGGCGGGGCCGTTGCCGTGCAGGTCGACGGCGAGGTCGGGTGGCGGACCGGACCACGCCAGCCGGGAGGGGACCCCGCGCCCGGCGGCGGTGGTGCCGAGCAGCCGATCCACGCAGCCGGTTGCCAGGACGGCGCCGGAGAGCCGGGCGGGTGCGGCCAGCGTGATGTGGTGGTCGGGCAGGGCCCGACGCAGTCCGCGCAGGACGGGCACGCCGGTGAGCAGGTCGCCGAGGCCCAGGGCCCGGAGCACCAGGACCCGCGGACGGTGGGCGCCCTGCCGGGACGTACGCCGCCGGGGCACCGCCTGGCCGGGCGTCACCGCGCCGGCCACGGGCCGCCGCCCGTCGCGGCGGCTGCCCGCCGGGCGAGCGAGGTGGTCGAGTGTCCGTCGAGGTAGGGCAGTACGACGGCGTGGCCGCCCCAGCTGCGCAGGACGGCCCGTTCGGGCAGCGTCTCGGCTGTGTAGTCGCCGCCCTTGACCCACAGATGGGGCCGCAGCAGACCGAGCACGCGCTCGGGCGTGTCCTCGTCGAAGACCGCCACCGCGTCGACGCAGCCGAGGCCGGCCAGGACCCTGGCCCGGTCCTCCGCGGAGTTGATCGGACGCCCGCGGCCCTTGAGCCGCCGGACGGAGGCGTCCGAGTTGAGGCAGACGATCAGGCAGTCGCCGAGCCGCCGGGCGGATTCCAGGAGGGCCAGGTGTCCGGGATGCAGCAGGTCGAAGCAGCCTCCGGTGGCGACCACCGCGCCTCCGCGGGAGCGGACCGCACGGGCCAGCCGGGTCGCGTCGGGCGCGACCGGATCCTCGGTGGTGGAGGCCGGGGGCGTGTGCCGCCAGAGTGCGGGATCGCCCACGCCGCCGCGGGCGATGAAGTCCGTGGCGGCCGTGACCCCGCGCTGCACGGCCTCTTCGGGGAGGGCGCCGTCGGCGAGCGCGGTGGTCACGGTGGCGGCGAAGCAGTCCCCGGCTCCGCAGGTGTCGCCCGTCGCCTCGTACGGGGCGGGCAGCAGGATCGGGCTGTCGGGGCCGCGGCTGAGCAGTGCGCCGAGGGGGCCGAGGGTCACCGCGACTCCGGCGGCTCCCCAGCGCCGGGTGAGCAGGGCGGCTCGGCGGGTTTGCGAGGGAAGGTCCTCGCCGGGAGGCTCGTCGGGGGCGAGGGCGACCGTGAACAGACGGGCTTCGGCTGCGTTCGGGGTGGCCAGCCGGACACCGGGCACCGGTGGGCCGCCACGGGGGTGGGGGTCCCACACCACCGGGAGGTGGCCGGTCGCGGTGGCCAGTTCCGGCCGGAGCCGGTCGGCCGTCCGCAGGCCGTAGTCGGAGACCAGGACCGCCCCGGCGGCCGCGATCGCCTGTCGGGCGGTGTCTCCGGGCGCGCCGGGCACGCCGCCGCCCCGGTCGATCCGCACCAGTGGCCGTCCGCCGACGCGGACCCGGGTCTTGACCGGCAGGTCGCCGTCCAGCGGGAGTTCGACGAGGGTGACCCGGTCCGCGAGCAGGCGGCGCAGCTCGGTCGAGGCGTCGCCGTTCCCGACCGCGGTCACCAGGACGACCTCGCGGCCGCCGCCGGCCGCGAGCCAGGCGGCCAGCGCCGCACCGCCCGGCCGGTGCCGTTCGGCCGTCACGTCCACCACCGGCGCGGGCGCGTCGGGGGCGAGCCGGGTCGCGTCCCCGTCGATGTCGCAGTCGAGCAGGCTGTCGCCGACGACGACCAGCGGACGGCGTCGGTTCGTGACCCGGGTCTCGGCGGTGCTCATGCCGACTCCCTGGAGGGGCGTCCCCCGTCGCCGCCGGTGCGCGCGACGGTGGTGCGGGCCGGCAGCAGGTACGGCCGTGGGCGGGCCAGCGCCGCGTCGAAGGCCTCGCACACCAGGTGGAGGGCGATCAGGTGGACCTCCTGGACCGTGGCGGTCCGGTCGGCCGCGACGGCGAGGACCTCGTCGGCGGCGGCCGCGAGCGGGTTGGGTGCGGGGCCGGTCATCGCCCAGACGTCGAGACGGCCGCGCCGGGCCGCCTCGGTGGCGCGCACCAGGTTGGGACTGCGGCCGGAGGTCGACAGCAGCACCAGTACGTCGCCCGGTCGGCCGTGGGCGGCCACCTGGCGGGCGAACACCTCGTCGAAGCCGTAGTCGTTGCCGATGGCGGTGACGCTGGACGTCTCGGCGTGCAGCGCGATCGCGGAGAACGGGGGCCGCTCGGCCGCGTAACGGCCGACCAGCTCGGCGGTGAGGTGCTGGGCCTGGGCGGCGCTGCCGCCGTTGCCGGCCGCCAACAGCCTGCCGCCGGCGGGCAGTCGCCCGGCGAGGGCGGTGCCCCATGAGGTGAGCAGGGGCAGCTGGTCGGTCCGCAGTCGACGGACGGCCTCCTCCAGGGCGAGGCAGTGGCCGGTGGCCGGCCGCACGTCGGGCTGGCGGTCACGGGATCGGGGTGTCATCGCACGACTCCCGTCATCGGGTGGACGGTGGGGCGGGCCGTGGCGAGGACGTCGAGGTAGACCGCCTCGCTGCGGTCGGCGACGGCCCGCCAGGTGTAGTTGGCGAGCACCCGGCGGCGGCCGGCGGCCCCGTAGGCGGCGCGGACGGCGGGTGCGGCGAGTAGTCCGGCCACGGCAGCCGCGAGCTCCTCCGCCGAGCCGGGCGGTACCAGTCTCCCGGTGCGGCGGTCGGCGACGGTGTCGAGGTGCCCGCCGACGGCGCTGGCCACGACCGGGACACCGCAGGCCATGGCCTCCAGCGGTACGATGCCGAACGGCTCGTACCGGGCCGGGCAGACCACGACGTCGCTGTCGCGCAGCAGTCGGGGCATCCGCTCGCGGGGTACGGCGCCGAGCAGGGTGAGGCGGTCGGCGACGCCCAGTTCCCCGGCGAGAGCCCGCAGTCGGCGGGCCTCCGGGTCGGCGGGCAGCCGGTCGGCCGGGGGGCCGCCGGCGACCAGCAGGTGGACGCCGGGCAACCGGGTGAGCGCTGCCACGGCGGCGTCCGTGCCCTTGCGAGGGACGAGCCGGCCGACGGTGAGCAGCCGCGGCGGCCCTGCGGGCGGGCGGTGCAGGGCGGGGCCGAACCGGTCCGGGTCGACGCCGCAGGGCGCCACCCGGATCCGATCGGGTGGCAGGCCCATCAGGAGCAACTCCCGCACCTCGTCCCGGCAGGTGGCGATGACGGCGGCGGCCGACAGACCGACGGCGGTCTCGGCCTCGATCCGGTCGGGCGGGCTGGTGTCGGCCGACCCCTGGTACCGGCGCTTGACCGTGCCGAGCGCGTGGTAGGTGTGGACCACCGGCAGGCCGCGGTCTCGGGCGCCGCGCAGCGCGGCCAGGCCCGACATCCAGAAGTGCGAGTGCACCACGTCGGGCGGGTCGCTGTTCCAGTGCTCCGCCAGACGGTCGCCGAATTCCGCTATGTGGGGCAGCAGTTCGTCCTTGGGCAGGGCGTGGGCCGGGCCTGCGGGGACGTGGTGGACGGTCACTCCGGGCCGCAGGCGCACGTGTGCCGGCAGGGTGGGCGAATCACGCCGGGTGTGGACGGTGATCCGGTGGCCCCGGTCGGCGAGCGCGTCGGCGAGGGCGGCGACGTGGACGTTCTGACCGCCGGCGTCGACTCCGCCCAACTCCGCCAGCGGGCTCGCGTGTTCGGAGACCAGGGCGATGTGCAGAGGGGGTGTCGTGGTCATCGGGTCAGCTCCTCGATCAGGTGTTCCCAGTCGTTCAGGAAGCGCTTGAGGCCGTAGCGTTCGAGTGCCGCCCGGCGGGCCCGTCGACCGTCCGCATCGGCGGCGGCCGGATCGCGAAGGTAGTGGCGGGTCGCCTCGGCGAGCGCTTCCGGCCGGGTGCAGAGCACTCCGGCACCGGGCGGTACGGCCCGCACCACCTCGGTGGTGGCGAGTGCCACCACCGGCATGCCGAGGTGCATCGCCTCCAGCAGCGACAGTCCCAGCGACGTCCACCGGACGGGGTGCAGATAGGCGCGGCGACGGGCGAGTTCGGTGTGCAGGCGGGCCTGCGGCAGCTCGTACGTCCGGCAGCGTTCTTCGGGGAGGCCCAGGTGCCCGGCCAGGCCGTCGGTGCGCATGCCGAACACATCGAGCGGGGCGGCGGCCGAGAGCATCGGCAACAGGTCGCAGCCGACGGTGCGCCCGCGCCGGACGGGCTCGTTGACCACCACGGCGGCTCGCTCCAGCTCGCCGGTGTACCGGTGGCCGGGGTCGACGATCCCGTGCTCCACGACGGTGGCCGGGGCCCGGCCGTTGTCCCAGAACAGGCGGTTGAAGTGGGTCACGTGGACGATCGGCACCCGGGCCTGGTCGGCGAGCGGATGGCGGGTGTCGGGCACGTTCCCGTGCGGGCTGTTGTGCTCCAGGTACAGGGCCGGCACGTCCCGTCCGGGCCGGCGTCCGAGCCAGCGCTCGGCGAGGTCCTGTTCGTGGGGCCGTTGGAGGACCACCAGGTCGACGTCGGCGCGGCGGAGCTCGTCCGGGGAGAGCTCGACGGCCGAGGAGGGCCAGTCGAAGGTCAGGGCCCGCCCGAGCCCGTCCGGCCCCCGCCCCGGGAGGACCGGGACGAGGTAGCGGTGCGGTCCCTGGACGAACGCCGTCGTCCAGGATCCGTGGACGTGCCACAGCAGGATGTTCACGGGGCCTCCTCGGCGCGGCGCAGCAGATCATCGACGGCGCGGACGATCTCGGGCCCGGTCAGCGAGTCCAGACAGGGGTGGCCCGGAACCGGGCAGGTCCGGGCGCGGGTGCCGGCACAAGGGGCGTCCTGGTGCCCGAGCAGCATGTGCGGCACCCCGTGGGGGCGCCATCGCTCGGCCGGGACGACGGGAGCGAACAGGCAGACGACCGGCGTGCCGACGGCCGCCGCGAGGTGGGCGGGACCGGTGTTCCCGACGACCACGGCGTCGGCTCCCCGGAGCACTCCGGCCAGCTCGCCGAAGTCGGTGCGCCCGCCGAGGTCCAGAGCGTACGGGCCCGCCACCTCCGCGGTGAGTTCCTTGTCGCCCGGGCCACCGGTGACCACCACCCGGTGCCCCGCCGCGCTCAGGGCCCGGACCACGGCGGCGGCGGTGGCCGGGCCGGGAGCCCGGGCCGGGACGGCAGCACCGGGGTGGACCACCACGTACCGGCCGGGGCCGGTCAGCGTACCCGTGTCGGTGGCCCGCCGGATGCGCAGCCGGCCGTCGTCCCCGGGCGGGAGGGCGAACCCGGCCGCTTCGGCGAGGTCGAGCGCGGCCAGGGCCTCGTGCCGACCCTCCGCGCGCCGGTGCCGCAGGTCGAGCAGCATCCCCGGGTAGTCCTCGCCGTCGGCCGCGATGCCCCGCACGCCCGCGAGCCGCAGCACCAGGGCGGTGGGCAGCGGGCTCTGGTGGAAGGAGGCCAGTACCAGGGCCCGGTCGAAGCGGTGCGCGGCGAGGTCCGCGACCACCGTTTCGATGTCGTCGGCGCGGACCGGCGGCGGGTCGAATCCCACCCAGGGGGCGTCCCAGACCAGGATCCGGTCGACCCCGGGCAGCAGCTGGGCCGCCGGCAGGCCCCTCGGCCCGCAGAGCAGGGTCACCTCCTGCGAGCCGTGGGCCGCCGCGCGCACCGCGGGCCCGGCGAGCAGTACGTCGCCGGCGCTGTCCAGCCGCACCACCAGTGTCCTCATGACGGGCGCCCGGTGAGCGGTCCGAGCAGGAGCCGGACGGCGCAGACGAGGTCGGCCGCCCGTTCGTGGGCCGCGGCGATCTCCTCCGGTCGGGTGACCGGGCTGGGAACCAGCACGCCGCGGGCTCCGGCGGCCCGGGCGGCCTCCACGTCGGAGCCGATGTCCCCGATCACCGCGACCCGCGCCGGCGGGACGCCGAGCGCCTCGCACGCGGCGAGCACCAGCCCGGGCGAGGGCTTGCGGCATCCGCAGCCGTCCGACGGTCCGTGCGGACAGACCGCCCAGACCTCGAAGGGTCCGAGCAGCTCCTCGACCCTGGCCCGTACCGCGTCGTGGCGGGCACGGTCGAGCAGGCCGCGGGCGACGCCCGACTGGTTGCTGACCACGCCGACGGCCACACCGGCCGTCCGGAGCAGCGCCAGCGCGGGCCGCGCGCCGGGAACGGGCCGGACCAGGCCGGGGTCGCCGTTGTACGGCACGTCCTCGACCAGGGTGCCGTCGCGGTCGAAGAGCACCGCCGCCGGTGCCCCGGGCAGCTGTGGGGCGGGCCGTCCCGTGTTCGGACCGGCGTACAGCCAAGGGCCGGAGGCCGGGGTGACGAGGGCCATCACGTCGTACTCCTTGCTCCGCCCGGTTGCCGGGCCGCGGACGGAACGGGGGGCGCCCCGCCGGAGGGCCGACGTACCGCGGGCCCGCTCGCCGGGGAGTGCGTACGGCGCTCGGCCCCGCGGTGGCGCACCAGGCCGCGCACCCAGTGGTAGCAGGCGGCCGGCGGGATCGCGACGCTGGTGGCGAGCATGGCCGCGACCTCGTCGGCCGTCCGCGGACCCGGCGCGATGCGGGCGAGCGCGAACTCGCCGGTGCCCAGCAGCCACGCGCCGCCGAGCAGCGCCGCTTCCCGGTGGCGGCCTGCCAGGACGCAGACCACGGCCCCCGCCGCTGCCGCGGTGACGGCGAGGTGCCGGGGCAGCCGGCCCCGCGGAGCGTCGGCGCGTCGCCACCAGCCCCGGCCGTGCAGACGGGTCATCAGCACGTCGTCGCCGTTGCCCGCCTGGAGGCGCAGGGAGGTCCACGGGTCCGCGGGGCGCACCGGATGGGTGGTGGTCCGCCGCCCGCGCTCCAGCCGCCACCCGGCGTCGAGGACCCGCAGCGCCAGATCGGCGTCCTCGCGGAACGCCCGGCGGAAACGTTCGTCGAAGCCGTCGACCTGCTCCAGGGCCTCGCGCCGGTACGCCATGTCCGCGGTGATCCACGCGGCCCCGGCGAGGCCGGCCGTGGCCCGCTCCCAGTCGGTGGGGCGGCGGTCGGCCGGAAGCGGCACGACGATCCGGCCCTGGACGCCACCCGTCCGCTCGTCCGCGGCGGCGAGATCGGCGGCGAGGTCACTCGCCCAGGTCGGGCCGGGCACGGTGTCGTCGTCGAGGAACGCCACCCAGGGTTCGGTCGTCACCCGCCAGCCGGCGTTGCGCGCGGCTGCGGGACCGTTGCCGCCGCCGGCGACGGTCACGACGCGGTCGCGCAGGATCTCGGGGACGGAGGCGTCCAGTGGCGGGGGACCGGGGCGCGGCCGGTCGTCGACCAGGACCACTCGCTCGGGCGCGGGCCCTTCGGCCGCGGCCAGCGCGGTCAGGCAGGCGGCGAGGCTCGGCCGTCCGAGCGTGGGGATGACCACGGCGTAGCGCGTCACGGCCGCACCTCCCCGGTGCCGGCGAACATCGACGCCCGCCGGACGGCGAACGGCCCGAGCGCCAGCAGGTCGACGGGCGAGGAGCCGAAGCACTCCAGGGCGTCGCGGGGGCTGTCGACCATCGGGCGACCCGCCGTGTTGAGGCTGGTGTTGACGACCACCGGCAGGCCGGTGAGCAGTTCGAACTCCTCCAGCATGCGGGCGGTGGACGGGTCGTCGTCGGCGTCGACGGTCTGGATCCGCGCCGTGCCGTCCACGTGGACGACCGCGGGGATGCGTTCGCGCCACTCGTCGGCCACCCGGTGCACGAAGAGCATGTACGGGCTGGGCAGCGGCCCCTCGAAGATCTTGGCCGCGCGGTCGGCCAGGACCATCGGCGCGACCGGCCGGAACTGCTCGCGGCCCTTGACGTCGTTCAGCCGCTCCAGATTGGCGGCGTGTCCGGGGTGTGCGAGCAGCGAGCGGTGCCCGAGGGCCCGCGGCCCGAACTCGGACCGGCCCTGGTACCAGGCGACGATGCCGTTCTCGGCGAGCACCCGGGCGGCCTCGGCGGCGATCGAGGCCGGGCGTTCGTACGGTACTCGGGCCCGGTTCAGCCACGCCTCCAATTCGGTGTCCGGCCAGGAACGGCCCAGGTCCGCGCCGGGCATCGGTGCGGGTTCGTCGCCGTGGACGGCCGCCAGGTACAGGGCCGCGCCGAGCGCGGTGCCCGCGTCCCCGGCCGCGGGCTGCACCCAGACCCGGTCGAACGGCCCCTCCTGGGCGATCCGGGAGTTGGCCACGCAGTTGAGTGCCACGCCCCCGGCCATGGTGAGCAACCGGTCCCCGGTGCGCCCGTGCAGCCAGCGCGCCAGGTCGAGCAGGACATCCTCCAGCACCCGTTGTGCGGAGCAGGCGAGGTCGGCGTGGAGCGGTGTCCAGTCGCCGCCCGGCGGCAGCGCCGGCGCGAACTCCTCCCACGGCACGGCGGTGGCCCGGAAGCCGCCGTCCCCGGTCGGGTGGACGTGGCGGCGCAGCGCCTCCGCCATCCGCGGCCGGCCGTAGGACGCCATCGCCATGACCTTGTACTCGTCGCTGGAGCGCAGGAAGCCCAGGTGCTGGGTCAGCTCTTCGTACACCAGACCGAGCGAATGGGGCAGCTCCTGTCCGGCCAGTGGTTCCAGTCGATTGCCCCGTCGCCGGGCGGCCAGGTGCGAGGTCGCCTCGCCGCGCCCGTCGAGGACCAGCACGGAGCACGTGTCGGCTTCCCCGTCGGCCGCGAACGCGCACGAGGCCGCGTGCGCCACGTGGTGCGGTACGAAACGCACCTGCTCCGGGTGCAGGCCGGGCAGCGCCTCGGCGAGGAACGAGGGGGCCACCCGGGCGTAGTGCTGCCGCAGCTCGTCCCACGGGTCGTCGAGGCCCAGCGCGTCGGCCGGCCGGGCGAGGGCCGGGTCGTACGCGTAGGCGACGAAGTCGAGGTCGGCCGGCTGCAGGCCGGCTCGGGCGAGGCACCAGCGGGCGGCCTGTTCGGGGAGTTCCCAGGCGGAGAAGGGCAGTGGTCGTTTGCCGTGCTTGCGTCTGGAGAAGCGTTCCTCCTCGGCGGCGCACACCGTACGGCCATCGATGACCAGGGCCGCTGAGGGGTCGTGGAACAAGGCGTTGATACCGAGTAGGCGCATGCTTCCTCTTTCGGGCGGGGCCGTTCCCGCCGGGCCCCTCCTGCCCGGGCCTGCGGGATGGGACCTCGGACGGTCCGCGTCAGGCCTCGGGGTGCTCGCGGAACCAGGCGATCGTCCTCAGCAGCCCCTCCCGCACCGGGGTCCGCGGCTCCCAGCGCAGCTTGCCGCGGGCCAGGGTGATGTCGGGCCGGCGGACGGCCGGGTCGTCGATCGGGCGCTCGATGAACTCGATGGGGGAGCGGGAGCCCGTGAGCTCGATGACCAGTTCGGCCAGTGCCAGCACGGACATCTCGGCGTCGTTGCCGAGGTTGACCGGTCCGGACAGTTCGGACTCGGCCATGGCCACGATGCCCTCGACGGTGTCGTCGACGTACGTGAGCGAGCGCGTCTGGCTGCCGTCGCCGCTGACGGTGAGCGGTTCACCGGCCAGCGCCTGCCGGATGAACGTCGGCACGGCCCGGCCGTCGTGGGACCGCATGCGGGGACCGTAGGTGTTGAACAGCCGCACGATCGCGGTGTTCACGTCGTCCGCCCGGCCTTCCGCGGTGGTCAGCGCTTCCGCGAAGCGCTTCGCCTCGTCGTACACGCTGCGCGGGCCGATCGGGTTGACGTTGCCCCAGTAGCTCTCGCTCTGCGGGTGCTGGAGCGGGTCGCCGTACACCTCGGACGTGGACGCGAGCAGGAAGCGCGCTCCGTGCCGCCGGGCGAGCTCCAGTCCGTTGCGCGTGCCCAGGCTCCCGGTCTCCAGGGTGTGCACCGGCAGCCGCAGGTAGTCGGCGGGGGAGGCGGGGGACGCGAGGTGGAAGACCATGTCGGTGGGCTGTGCGATGTCCAGGCCGTCGGCGACATCGGCGCGGTGCACGACGAAGCCGGGCCGGTCCAGCAGGTGCGCCACGTTGGCCGGTGATCCGGTGCAGTAGTCGTCGACGCAGGTGACGGCATGGCCCCGGGCCAGCAGCGCCGTGCAAAGGTGCGAGCCGACGAAGCCGGCCCCGCCGGTCACCACGGTGTGTTTGCCGCTCGTTCGCACAGAGTTCATGGCGTGTCCATCCTCAATCGGGGACGTGGCAGCACGAACAGCATCTGTGGCTGCCGAGGAGGACGCGACCGGGGCCCGCGGTCGCCCGTGCGGAATGACGGTGCCCGCGCCCGCGCCGCGCGGCGAAACGGCCGCAGCGGCGGCGCGGGGGCGGGCCGCCACCCGGGTGATCCTGGCTGGAAGGGCCGACCCTCCGGGGGAGCGGTGGGGCAGGGCCCGTCCGGTCGGCGCGTCCGGTCGGCGCGCTGCCGGCGCTTTTCGGCGCGGTCAGTGGCACCCCGGGGTCCGGCGGCGACCTCGCGCCGGCCGCTGAGCCATGCCGGTCCGGTGGGCCGGCCCCCGCGGGATCAGGCGGGTGCCGACGCCACCCGGGGCAGGGCCGACGGCCGGCGCGCCAGGACGCCCCCGGCGACGGCGACCGCGACCACCAGGCCGCCCGTCAGCAACGCCGTCCGGGCTCCCAGCACCTGGATCAGCAGGCCGAGCAGCGGCGGGCCGCCGAGTGCCCACCCGGTGCTGATGCTGCGCCACGCACCGAGCACCCGGCCGCGCAGATGCGCGGGCGGGTCGGTCTGGAGAAGGGTGGAGACGGCGGTGTCGGAGAGCGACTCCAGGACCGCCATCGGCAGGACCAGCAGGAGCAGCGGGAGCAACGACGGTGCCAGCGCGGCGGTGGCCTGGAGCAGCGCACCGCTCGCCGTCACCCACGCCACCAACCGGACGGTGGGTCGGCGCAGCCGGCCGGCCAGGACCGCTCCGGCCGCACCACCGACCGCGAGTACGGCCGACACCGTGCCGTACGCCCCCGGACCGGCGTGCAAGGAGCCGGTGACGAGCGAGGCCAGTGTCAGCTGGTAGTTCCGGCCGAGGAGGGAACTCAGCGCGCACATGGCGGCGAGCGCCACCAGGCGGGGACGGCCGAAGAAGTAGCCGATGCCGTCACGCACGCCCCTGCCGCCTCGGGTCCGGCCGTCCGCCTCGTGGCCGGGGCTCGGGGCGTCCTGGTCGTCGGCCGCGCCGGGGAAGGGCCGCAGGAAGGGGATCGCGGTCGCGACGAGGGCGAAGGAGACGCCGTTGACCGCGTAGGCGACGACGGGGCCGAGCGGAGCGAAGGTGAGGCCGGCCAGGGCGACGCCGCCCAGACGGCCGACACTGTGGGCGACCGAGCCGACCGCGATCGCGGACGGCACGTCCTCCCGCGGGACCAGGTCGTTGCCGAGCAGCGCGCAGGCCGGACCGTCCACGGTGGCGACCAGGCCGGTGAGCAGCCCGAGCACCAGCAGCAGCGGCACGTTCAGCACACCGACCGCCAGCAGCACAGCGGTGGCGACGGCGATGGCGGCCAGGGCCGCCTGGCTCACCGCGGCCGTCACCTTCCGTGGCCAGCTGTCGACCACCGCGCCGCCGACCAGTCCGAGCAGCAGCGCGGGCGCTGCCTGCACGGCCAGGGAGAGACCCGTGACGGCCGCCGAGCCGGTCAGCTGCAGGACCAGGAGGTTCTGCACGGTCAGCTGCATCCAGGTGCCCGCGTTCGACAGGAGATTCGCCACCGTCCACCAGCGCATCGAACGGTGACGCAGCGAGCGCCAGGGCGCACGGTCGTTCCGGGGCGTCGGCAGGCCGGCGGCCGACGCCGATGCCGGGTCGGCCGCCTGGGCCGGTGAGGCGGATGTCCGCTGGTGGGGAGGGCATGCGGCCGGGGTCGGGTGGGCGGCGGGGGACGCGGGCGTGTTGGAATGCACGGTTCTCTGGGGGTCGGACGGGCAGGATCGGCCCCCGTCCGGCACGGCGTGGTCCCGCGAGCGGCACGGAGAACCGGGGCGGCCGTGGACGGTCGCTCCGAAGCGCGGCACGGGACGCCGCGTCGCCCATTGTCGGCAGCCTTCGCGTCAGAGGGAAGGGAAGGAGCCCCGTCGGCGACGAACACACCGTCAGTCCTCTTGCCAGGGCTGCCCTTGCGGTCGGGGTGGCCTTGCTCACACCGTCGTTGGTCGCTCTCCGTGACCTCCTGCTGTCCGGGCGGGGATGTCCGGGCGGGGACGGCCGGGCGTGAGCGGCGTGGTGCCGTCAGGCCTGCAGCAGCATGGCGACGGCCCGCCCCTGCCCGTCGCGGCAGGTGATCACGTTCAGCCCCTCCGGGTCGACGCGCAGGGCGAGGACGGGTCCGTCGGGCTCCAGCTGCCAGCCCTCGGAATGCTTCACGGCTCCGCAGGCGGCCCGTCCGTCCGGGCTCGCCTCCTGCTCCCGGTCTCCTGCCTCGGCGAAGTCCTGAGCGAACCGTACGGCGGACTGGTTGTCGGCCAGCGCGTGGACCAGGAGGACTCCGGAGCAGGTGTCGAGGAAGTCGACGTCCTCGTCCGCATCGACGGGGTAGGCGTCGTCCAGGCGCAGCAGGGCCGCCGTGATCCCGGGCTCGTCCGGGTCGGCGTCGAGGATCAGGTACGCCACCAACCGTGGGACCTCGAAGGCGTAGCCGTCGTTGCCCTGCGGGTCACCGACGTGCAGGGTCGCGCCGGCGGGAACGCGCAGCTCCGCTCGGCGCACCGGCCATGGCGCGGCGGGGTCGAGGCCGGCGTCGAGTGCCGGAAGCGCGGCGAACAGATCGGGCAGGACGTTCACGATCACTCCTTCGTCTGGTGTCCGACCAAGGACGGTGACCGGCAACGAATGGTTCCCGACGCCGTGACGGCCCACGAGCTGCCGGTACGGGGCGGAGCTGACCAGGGGACTCCTCCCGGGCGCGGGTCGAGGCGGGGCACCGGCACACGGCCCCGGTGAGGTTCGCACGGGGGCCATGCGGACGGGGTGGCCGGGCCGGTGCCTGAACGGCGGCTCAGGAGGCCATGGTCAGCCCTGCCGCGCCGCCGCCGCGGCTCAGCACGACCGACCGGATGTGGTCCAGGGCCTGGGCGTAGTCGGCTCGGCCCGGTTCGCGGCGGACGGCCTCGGTCAGGTCGAGGACCCTGTAGGGCGGACCGAGGTCCGTCAGCTGGGGGAGGAACTCGGCCTTGGTGACGGTCCAGCGCTGCCCGGGCGCGGCCGGCGGAGAGAAGGTGAACCGGGCGATCGAGCTCCAGTTCCCCCGCGGGTCCTCCGCGCCGGTGGGGTTGAACATGTGTCCGGCGAGCTGGTCGCCCAGGCCGTAGACGATCCAGGTGTCGTTGATCTTCTCGTAGGCCTGCGGGATGTGGGCGTGGGTTCCGAGGACCAGATCGATGTCCGGCCGACCGGGGCTCCGCCCGGCGGCCAGGTCGCGGGCGAGGGCGAGCTGCTGCTCGTCCGGGGTGTCCTGCCACTCGGTGCCCCAGTGGACACTGACCACCACGATGTCCGCCCCCTGTTCCCGGGCGGCCCTGGCGTCGGCGAGGATCCGCTCCCGGTCGATGAGGTTGACCGCCCAGGGGCGGTCCTTCGGCAGCGGGATGCCGTTGGTTCCGTAGGTGTAGGCGAGTTGGGCCACCGTGGCGCCACCTGCCGTGACCAGTGCGGGGCGGCCGGCCTCGTCGGCGCTGCGGGCGGATCCGGTGTGCTTCAGACCGACGGCGTCCATGGCGTCGAGCGTGCGCCGGATGCCGTCGGGCCCGTCGTCGAGGGTGTGGTTCGAGGCCGTGTCGCAGGAGGTGTAGCCGGTGTCCTTGAGCGCCCGGGCCACCTGCGGGGGCGACTTGAACGACGGGTAGCCGGTGAAGGGCCCGCCGTCGGCGCCGTACACCGTCTCCATGTGGCAGATGGCCAGGTCGGCGGCGCCGACGACCGGCTCGACTCCGGCGAGCATCCGGGTGAAGTCGTAGCCGTTGCCCCCGGCGTCCTCCCGGGCCTGCCGGATGATCTCGGTGTGTGGCAGCACGTCCCCGGTCGCGACCAGTGTGAACGCCCGTGGCCCCGGCGGGGTCGGCGCGGCCGTGGTGCCGGGATCCCGCGGCGGCGACGGCACGGCCTGCCGGGCCTGCGGTGCCCCGCACCCCGCGAGGGCGAGCAGGAGGGCGCCGGCGGTGGTGAGGATCTCTCGGCGCGGGAATCGCATCATCGGCTCATCTCATGATCGACAGGTGTGACGGTCCGACTATGCGAGCCGTCGACCGGCCGACGCGGAACCCGCGCCCTGGGATCACCCGACGGGGCCAGCCGCCCCGCGCGACGGCGCCGCGGCCGCACGACGCGGCGCCCGGGAGGACCGGCTCCCGCGACCGGTCCAGCCCGACGGTGTCGAAGCGGGCGGCGGTCTCGGTGCCGACCGGCCTCATGCTGCGGCGTTCCCCTGTTTGCCGGACGCCGGCGTCGGCCTGCCCGGCCTGCCCGCCTGCACGGCTGAAGGCGGGCGGGCGGGTCGACCGGGGCCGGCTGGTGAGGCCGTCGGGCGTCATGCGCTTGTCGGCGCGTTGCTGCGGGGTCTCGTCCTTGCTGCCGAGGGCGGTGAAGCTCTCGCCGGTGGGCGCGTGGACGCCTCGTCCGGCGGTGCGCGTGGCGCGGCGAGGAGGCGGCGCGGTTTCGTGCGCTGGGGGGCGTCCGCCAGTGCGCGCAGCGGCAACCTCCGCGACCACGACGGACGAGACTCCTCACTCGAACGGTCCGTGTGGAACGTCGAACGCCCCGTACGGAACGTCGGACGTCGCAGGTAAACGGCAGGGAGGTCGTTGTGTCCTTGGTTCGTCAGCGTATGGTCCGCGGCTGGCGCGCGGTGCTGGCCGCGTTCGCCGGGGTGGTCCTGGTACTGGCCGGCACGCCCGGTCCGGCGCAGGCCGCGGAGACGGAGTGGATCAGTCTCGACGGAAATCAGTCACGGGTGCTGTCGGCGGTGTACTCGGTGACGATCAGCGGTGCCACGTACGACGTCGCCCGGGGCACGGACAACAACATCTGGTTCCGCTACAACGGTGGGAGCTGGCACCCGCTCGGCGGAAACAACGCCTCCCGGACCACGTCGCCGCCGCGCATCGTCGAGTTCCCTCCGGGGCGCGCGATGGTCGTCATCCGAGGCACGGACGGGGAGATCTGGTATAGCCAGGCGAACAACGGGTCCCTGAACTTCTGGACGGACTGGGTGCGGCTCCCGGCCGGTGCCAACGCGATCGGCAGCCCGATCCTCACCATCAGCTCGGCCACCCGGGACCTCATGATCGAGGCACCGAACGCCTACCGGCGCATCAACACCACGTTCCTGAGGAACTACAACGGAACACTGACGTCCAGCGGCTGGCGGGTGGACTCGCACGCGCTCCTCGGCACCAACGCCACGGACATCGAGGGTGACAGCCAGATCGCCGTCTACGGCACCGAGTACTACCGATCGGTGCTGCGCAGCTTCTTCACGGGAACCGACCACCACGTGTGGCGCGAGACGACGGATCCCACGACCGGCGCGGTCCTGGATCTGTCCGAGGTGAACGGCGGTGGCGAGTGCGCCAGCGGCGTGGGGGCGGCGCGACTCGGGAACCAGTCCACCGTGGTCGGCCCCGGTCAGCCGGGCTACGCCGAGCAGCAGCGCGTCATGATCTCCTGCATCGGAAACGACGGATACGTGTGGGAGACCACGTCGAGCGACGGCGGCCGCACCTTCGACGGCTGGCGCCGCCCGGCCGGTTCTCTGGCCCCGTCGGCCTCGACACCGGCGGTGTACCCGACGCCCCTGGGGAACGCCTCGTGGACGATCACGATCAGGTGGAACGGCGCCAGGAGCGGCCTGTTCCCCGACAACGCGGCGGTCTCGAAGCGCATCTGGTAGATCTTGCCGGAAGTCCTGCGGAAGCACGGCCGGAAGCCCTTCCGGCCGTGCTTCCCGCTGTGCGGTGGATGCTCCCGGCGACCGCCGACGAGTGGCGCACGGGTGTACCGGTGAACCGCGCGGCGGTGGTCGGCCGTCGGATAGCTCTGTGATCGACCGCCAACACCCTTTCAGGTCCGCAGCGTGGAGGGTGCGCGCGCGGCGCTTCCGGGGCCGGGGGCCGACAGCGCCGCCGACCCCGGCCGTATCGAGGTGATCAGTACGGGCTCGGGCGGTTCTCCCGAGCCCAGTGCTGCTCGGCCTCGCTCGCCGGCGAGGGCGGGGCCATGCCGTCGATCATCCAGAGGTCCCGCGGCGTCTCGTCGATGTGGAATTCGCAGTACAGCCCGCGGTCCTTGGTGTGCGGCGCGAGGAGTGCGGCGAGCGCCTCCCGGGTGCGCCCGCGCATGTCCGGGTCGCTGGTGTGCCGGGCGATGTGCTCGACGACGATGCGTACGGCGTCCGGCGTGGGCTCGCCGCCCACGTAGAACGAGTCCGCGTCGATCTCGTGGAAGAGCACCACGACGTAGAACTTCGGCAGCCCGAAGCGGGTGTACAACCCGGTGATGTCGTCGGCGAGTTGCTTCTTCTGCGGCGGGGTGTAGGTGCCGGGAGGGTGGTAGACGTGCCAGAGCGGCATGGTTCTCCTCGGTGCGGTGGGGTGCGGCTTCGGACGTGCTGGCGGTTCAGCGGCGGATGGCGATGGCGAGGCCTTCCACCGGTCCGGACAGCGCGGCCTTGATCGCGCGGGTGGCGTCGTCGACGAGGATCTCGCTCTCCCCGCGCTCGACGCCGTCCAGGACGATGCGGGCGACGTCGGCGACCGAGATCTTCTCGACCGGGATGGCGGCGACCATGTCGGTGTCCGCGAAGCCCAGGTGCACGCCGACGACCTGGGTGCCCTGGGCGGCGAGTTCGAGGCGCAGGGAGTTCGTCAGCGACCACAGGGCGGCCTTGGACGCGCCGTACGCGCCGGCTCCGGCCCCCCAGGACAGCAGGGAGTGCATGTCGACGAGGGCGCCTCCGCCGCGGGCGGCGAGCACCGGCGCGAACGCCCGGGCGATCCGCAGCGGGCCGAAGACGTTGGTCTCGAACGTCTCCCGGACCAGCCGCAGGTCCGCGGTGAGCAGCGGCCCCGGGTGCAGGACGCCGGCGTTGTTGAAGACGAGGTCGACGTCTGCTGCGCGCTCGGCCAGGGCGGCGACGGAGACGTCGTCGGTGACGTCCAGGGGGAGGGCCTCGACCCGCTCGTCCGGGCTCGGGGCGGGCTTGCGGGCGGTGGCGTAGACCTTCTTGGCCCCGCGCCGGAGCAGTTCCTCGACGAATGCCTTGCCGATACCGCGCCGGCCTCCGGTGACCAGTGCGACAGAGCCTTCGATCACGGTCATGTGCGTTCTCCTCGCTCTAGGATGGCGTTTAGATTATTACCATCATCTATATGGTCGCGGAAGTAGGATCCTCAAGAGCTCCAGAAGGCTCAGGACGAAGAAGGGACCGCCGACCATGCCCCGCGTGTCACGAGCCGAGGCCCAACAGCACCGGCAGCAGGTGATCGACCACACCTCCCGGCTGATCCGGGAGAAGGGCGCCGACGGGGTCAGCGTCCCCCAGGCCATGGCCGCCGCCGGGCTCACCCATGGCGGCTTCTACCGCCACTTCTCCTCGAAGGACGACCTCGTCGTCCAGGCCCTCCAGGCAGCCTTCACCGAGCGCCGCGAAGCCATGGACCGGGTCTCCGAGGCCGCTCCCTCCGACCGGGCCGGCCGGTCCGAGTTCCTGACGCGCTACCTCTCCGACCTTCATCGCGACACCCCCGCCGGCGGCTGCGCCGCCGCCGCCCTGGCCGCCGACGCCGCCCGCGCCGAACCCGGCGCCCCGATCCGCACGGCCTTCACGGCGGGCCTGCTCGATCTCGTCGACGGCTTCCAGCAGCTCGGCGGCGACGCGGACGACCGCGGCACCGCCCTCGCCGAACTGTCCACCCTGGTCGGCGCCATCCTCCTCGCCCGCGCGAGCGACGACCCGGGCCTCTCCCAGGAGATCCTCACCGCCGCCCGCCGACACCTGGACGCCCCGGACTGAAGGGCAGATGGTTTGCTTTTCCAACCCTCCAGGCCTCTGGTAAGTTCGATTTTCCAACCCGATGCTCCGGTCGGTTGGCTCCCCGGCCCCCAGGTGGCGTGCCTGCCGTCACGAGGGGCCCGAACGAAGGAGTGGACATGTCCGTCGGCCGAGTGTCGACCCGTACCCGCATCACCGAGCTCCTCGGCATCGACCACCCGATCGTGCAAGGGCCGTTCGGTGGCGGCTACTCCACCGTCCGCCTGGCCGCCGCCGTGTCCAACGGCGGCGGCCTGGGCTCCTACGGCGCCCACGTCCTCGCCCCTTCGGACATCGCGGCCACCGTGGCGGAGATCAAGGCCCGCACCGCGCGCCCGTTCGCGGTGAACCTCTGGATACCGCAGCCCGGCGAACGCGAACTGGCCATGACCGAGTCCGAGTTCGCCACCCACCTCGGGCGGCTCCGTCCGTACCTCGACCGGCTCGGCCTGCCCGACCCGCAGTTCCCCGCGTCGTTCGGCCAGGACTTCGAGCAGCAGGTGGACGCGCTGCTGGAGGCCCGGCCGCCGGTCTTCAGCTTCGTCATGGGCATCCCGCCCGGGAACGTCCTGGCCGAGGCCCGGCGGCGCGGCATCGTCACCCTCGGTACGGCGACGACCGTCGACGAGGCGGTCGCGCTCGACGAGGCGGGGGTCGATGCCGTCGTGGCCTCCGGGGCGGATGCCGGGGGCCACCGAGGGGCGTTCCTGCGGCCGGTGGAGGAGTCCCTGGTCGGGACGTTCTCCCTCGTCCCGCAGGTCGTGGACGCCGTCTCGGTACCGGTCGTCGCCGCCGGCGGGATCGCCGACGGCCGCGGGATCACTGCCGCACTGGCACTCGGCGCCGACGCCGTCCAGATCGGCACCGGATTCCTCGCCACCGACGAGTCCGGCGCGAGCCCCGTCCACAAGCGGGCCCTGCACAGCCCGCAAGCCCGCGTCACCGTGCTGACCAGCGCCGTCTCCGGCCGCCAGGCCCGGACCATCGCCAACCGGTTCGTGCGGGACATGGCCCTGCACGAGGGCGACCTTCCGCCGTATCCGGTCCAGGGTGCACTCACCGAGCCCATCCGCCGCGCGGCCGTCGAACGGGGGCTCCCCGACTACCTCAACCTCTGGGCCGGGCAGGCCGCACCGCTCACTCGACCGCGCACGGCCCAGGAATACCTCGCCGCCCTCGTCGAGGAAATCCGGCCCCGCGTGTAACGGCACGTTCCCTCCCGTGCGGCCCCCGCGCGGCCACCCTCTCTCATCACACGGGACGGACCCCGTGCTGTCTTCGACGTCGGCCACCACTCCGACCGCCACGGAAACCGCCGCAGTCGACGAGTGGTTGGCGGACCTGGAGTTCCTGGTGACCGCGGACCCGGAACGGGTCATCGCGCTGCTCGATGTGGTGTCGAGTCCGGCGGCACGGGTGGGGGCCGCGGTGTACGGGTGTCGGCGGAGCTGCATCGTACGGCCGGTGCGGGCGTGCGGCGGCAGTTGCTGGCGCTGGACGCAGCCCGGTACGGGGAGCGGGAGTTGTCCGCGCGGATCGCCGCGGTCGTGGGGGAGGGCGAGCCCGCCGGGCGGTGGAGCGTCGAGTGGTCCAGCGGCTCCCCGCTCGACCCGCGGTGCGGGCCGACCCCGAACGGCTACCTGGGTCAGACGACGGTGATAGCGACGTCGGTCGTGGACGGTCGCACCCTGGCTGTCACGGGCCGTTACGGCGGGGCGGTGGCGGTACGGGATCCGGTGACCGGCCGGCAGGTCGGCGCCTGTCCGACCGGGCCCGGCTCTTGGATCATTCCGGCCCGGCGGCGGTCCAGCCGGGGGTTGTGAAGCGCGGGGTGAGGGAGTGGCTCTCCACCTCCGTGCCGCAGGCGCGGCAGACGACGGCCGGGTCGAGTGTTGCGCCGCAGGAGTGCTCGAAGACGGTCGGCGGCACGTCGTTGAGGTGGCGGTCGCCCCAGCGCAGCAGCATCAGCAGCACGGGGCGCAGTTCCTCGCCGGCCGGGGTCGGGCGGTACTCGTACCGGGGCGGGCGGTCGTTGTACTGGACCTTCTCCAGTACTCCGGCGTCCACCAGGCGGCGCAGCCGGGTGGTGAGGATGTCACGTGGCGCCCTGATGTTGCGGGCGATGCCGTCGAAGCGGTGCACCCCGAAGAAGACCTCACGCAGGACCAGAAGCGAGTACTTCTCCCCGACCACTGCGAGCGCGTCGGCGATCGAGCAGGGGCGGGGGGTTGCGGCTGTGGTCATGTCGTTCATTGTAAGGATCTCGGTTGGCTTTTCCAACCCGCTCTCCTATAGTGAGTCTGGTTTTCCAACTCGCTGGTGGAGGTGGTGGGCACGGACGGGCTGATGGTCAGTGTCCATGCCGCACAGCGGCCGGGCGGGGCCGAGAGCATCGCCGCCGTGAACGACTTCACCTCCGGCCTGCACAGCCCTGCTCGTCACCGGCATGGCTTGGCTGCTCAGCGCCGCGGCCGTCGTACTTTCCCGACCGATGACCACCTTCGCCCATGCCCTGCACCAGCGCGGCGCCCGCTGTGCCCCGCAGGCGATGTGCGAGGCCGACGGCCTCGCCAACGCCACCATCCTGGAGGTACTCACGTGAACGACCCCAGCACCCGGACCACCTTCACACGTGCCGGCGTCACCCTGACCGAGGGCACCGCCGCCGGCAACGGTCACTCGATCTCCTACCTCGCAGCCGGTCCGGAGGACGGTCCGATGCTCGTCTTCGTCCACGGCTGGCCGGCCCACGGCCGCACCTGGAAGCACCAACTGACCGCCTTCGCCGCGCTCGGTTTCCGCGTGATCGCGCCCGACCTGCGCGGCTACGGAAGCTCGACCGTGCACCAGCGGCGAGACGCGTACGCCCAGGAACACCTCGTGGGCGACATGGTGGCCCTACTCGACCGGCTCGGCCGCGAACAGGCCGTCTGGATCGGACACGACTGGGGCAGCGCAACCGTCTGGGGCCTCGCCGCTCACCATCCCGAGCGCTGCGCGGCCGTGGCCAGCATCTGCGTCCCGTACCGCACGCTCGAACGGGGGGTGCCGGCTCTTCTCGAACACGTCAACCGCTCGATCTATCCGCCGGACATCCACCCGTACGCCCAGTTCGACTACATGCACTACTACGCGTCCGAGGCGGAGCGAGCCGTGCAGGTCCTCGACGCACGGCCGGCCAACAGCGTGAGGGCCTTCTTCCGCGGGGGCGTTCCGGCCGTTCACGGCAAGCCGGGACCGACCTCGGAGATCACCCGCAACGGGGGATGGTTCGCAGGCGCGGACGCGGTCCCGGACCTCCCGCCCGACACCGGCGTCCTGGACGAGGAACTGCTCGCGGACCTGACGTCCTCGCTGACCGGAACGGGATTCGGGGCCTCGATCGCCTACTACCTCAACGACGAAGCCAACCGCGCCTACAGCGACACCTCGCTGAACGGCGGACGGCTGGACATGCCGGTCCTGTTCCTCGAAGCGTTCTACGACCAGGTCGCCGACACGTCCGTGTCCCGGCTCGCGGAGCCCATGCGGCGCTACTGCACCGACCTCACCGAGGAATCCATCGAGGCGGGCCACTGGGCCCAGCTCGAACAGCCCACCGCCGTCAACGCCGCGCTCGCTCGCTGGCTTGCCACAAAGACCCCGAGCCTGTGGCCCCAGCCGACCCACCCGCCCAGGACCTGACACCACGTCGGCGATCGCAGCCGCTGGGCCGGGCCACGCCGCCGTCGACCGGCGCCCTGCCACATGACTCCCGGACCCACCCTGAACGAGCTGATCGCCGTCGCGGGCGCCCGATGGGCGATCGAGGAGTGCTTCCAGACCGCCAAGGGCCAGTGCGGCCTGGACGACTGCCAGGTCCGCCGCTACCCCGGCTGGTATTGGCACATCACTCTCGCCAGGCGGCCCACGCCTACCTCACCGTCCTGCGCGCCCAGCAACTCGAAAAGGGGTCGGAGCCGCTCGAACGCCAGACCTGATATCGCTCACCGTCCCCGAGATCCGCCGGTTGATCACCGGCCTCACCCGGCCCGTCCGCCGCAGCATCGCCCACGTCCTGCACTGGTCCCACTGGCGCCGCCGACGCCAACACCAGGCCCGCACCAGCCACTACACGACGAGGCCACAGCCCAGGGGCTGAAGCCTCGTCACCCTAACCGCCGTTGCAGTACTAGGCCGTTCCGAACCACTCCTCGGCGAGGGCGTCCAGCGTTCGCGCCGAGGGATTCAACTCCCGTAGGTACCACGGCAGATCGCTGTACAAGTGGAGCAGGGTGTACGCCATCAGCAGCCGGGGCTCGAAGCGGCGGCCGTAGGCGTCCAGCAGCCGGCCGAGCAGGTGCGGGTCGGCCCGGGTGGTGAAGAGCCCGACGGCGACCAGGTCGTAGGCCGGGTCGCCGATCATCGCGGGCTCGAAGTCGACCAGGCCGGTCAGGCGCCAGCCGTCGGCCGGGTCGGTGAGCAGGTGCTCGCGCATGAACTCGGTGTGCAGCAGGGCGCGTTCGGGGGCGGCGGGGAGCGGGGCGGCGGCGAGGAAGTCCGGGATCTGCTCCAGCCAGTCCTCCGTCAACCCGCGGTCGCGCTGGCGGGCGACCGCGCCCGCCCGTTGGCCGGTCAGGAAGTCCGGCCAGTCACCGGGGCCGAGGGTGTCGGCGAGCGGCCCCGGGTCGAGGGCGTGCAGTGCGGCGAGCGCCTCGCCGCACTCGCGGGCGATCCGCTCGCGGTCGGCCCGCGGGATGCGCGGCCAGGCCGGGGCGAGGCCCTTGCCCGGCAGCCGGGACATCAGGACGTGCCGCCAGCCGTTGACGTACTCGCCGGCCGCGTGGACGGACGGGGTGGGGACGGGCAGTGCGCCGTCCAGCCGCGAGAGCACGCGTTCCTCGACGATGCCGTCCCGGGCACTGGCGGCCGGGAATAGCTTCAGCACGAGCGCGTCGCCGACCGCGTAGACCGGGACGGAGCCCTCCGCGAAGCGTTCCAGGGGTAGGCCCCCGACGCCCAGCCGGGCGCAGAGCGCCTCGGCGCCGGGGCGCATCACCGTCTCGTCAGGGACGACCGCGTCCCACTCCTCGTCCGTCAGCACCAAGGGCAGCACGGGTCCACCGTAGGCAGGCGAACGGGCTTGGCGCAAAGGCCTTTCAGCGCTCTTCCCGGCGGGTCCCGCAGGTCTCCACGTCCGACGGGACCGGCTCGGGACCGGTGTCCGGGTCGCGGGTGAGCGGATAGCGGGCCTCCGGGTCGGCCGCGCCGGCGCGGTCGGCGGCGTTGTATAGGGCGCAGCGGGACAGTGAGAGGCAGCCGATGCAGCCGGTGAGCTTGGCCTTGAGCCGCTGGAGTTCGGCGATCTGCTCGTCGATCCGGTCCTGCCAGGACTCGGCCACCCGGTCCCACTCGGTGCGGCTGGGGGCCGGGCGGTCGGGGAGGCGGTCGAGGGCGACCTTCGCCTCGTCCAGCGAGAGGCCGACCCGCTGGGCGGCGCGGACGAAGGCGATCCGGCGCAGTGTGCCGCGGGTGTAGCGGCGCTGGCCGCCGGTGGTGCGGTGGCGTGGATCAGGCCGAGGCTCTCGTAGTGCAGCGCGGAGGCGGCGAGGCCGCTGCAGTCGGCGAGTTGGCCGATGGTGAGCGGATCGCTGTGGTGAGGTCCGGGGGCGCGGCGGCCGTCTGGGAGGGCGGTCATGGGCACCCATCGCAGCCGCTGCCTCGAGTCGACTTGAAGTTGCACGATCGGGGGCATGACGACGAACCCGACGGCCGAGGCCGGGACCGGCACCCGTTTCGAGGACCTGCCCGCCCTGATGGGCCTGATGACCGGCGACGAGAAGCACGGCCCCGCCGCCACCTCCACCCTGGTCGCGCTCTGGGTGCTCTACGACCGGGTGCTGCGGGTGGCCCCGGAGACCGCCGACGCGCAGGACCGCGACCGCTTCCTGCTCTCCAAGGGCCACGGCCCGATGGCGTACTACGCCGTGCTGGCGGCCAAGGGGGGGGTAGGCCGTCGGCCAGGGACCGAACTCGGAAGGCATCTTCCGCCACTGGGCGCTGCAGCGGAACCGCCAGGTCACGCCCTCGAACTGCTCCCGAAGCCGCTCGGGGTGCGGTCCGAACCTCCCGATCGGCAGATAGGAATCGATCAACTTCCGCTGCTTGTCCGTCAGTTGCCTGCGCGTCACGACCAACCGTTCTACCGGGCTCTGCTCTCAGGTGAGGGCAGAACCCGAAGACTGATCGCAACCTCACACAGCTAAGGCCGCCGGCCACCTGCGCGCGAACAGCCCCGCGCCCCGGTCCGCGCCCAAGCCCGTCCGGCCCGCCGTCGAGGCCGAACGCCCCTCCCGCGGGGTGGCTGCCCGTCTGCGGTCCGTCCTCGCCCGGCCGTTCCGCACCGGCCCCGACACCGGGCATTCCGCCACCGCGCCCGCCCCAGGCCCTTCCGCCGTCAAGCGGCTCTGACCCCGGAGTTCTCCCCTGCCCTCCCACCACCACCTGCCGACCGCCCTCACCGGGGTCTCCGAGCGAATCCGCAGTGCCCGCAGCAGCCTCGACGCCCTGCATCGGCCCGCCACCCTGGCCACCGCTCCCGCACACATCGAGGCGCTGCGCCACACGCACCTGGACATCGTCCTGCTGGCCGCCGACCTCACTGCGACCCGCGCTGTCGGCGAGACGCCGCATCCGGCCGTCACCGGGCTGGGGAGGATGGGGCGATGGGGAAGGCGAGGGGCTGGTCCAGGCGTCACGTCCGGCGTGTTTGAGGATTCAATTGCATGGTCCACAACTCCCGATCCCTGGCAGGACACTGGCCGGATCCGGACCTAGCGTGGAGGCAGAGGAACCGCAATTCCGAACACCACGCGCAGCGACCAAAGGAGAACCGACCATGGCGCCGCAGGACGACCGGGCCTTCCCCAGCTTCGCCAAGTTCATGGACTCCCTCGCTTCGGCCCGGCACGAGGACTTCGTGCTCCGGGCGGTGGCGGGTACGACCAACGCGGAGGACTTCTCCGCGGCGGCAGAACACGTCAGGAACCTCTACGCAGGTGTCGAGGTCACTCACAGTTTCGTCGACGACAACGGGCAGGTCTTCGACTGTGTCCCGATCGCCAGCCAGCCCGCCCTCAGGGGCGCCTTCAGCGTTCCGCCCGAGCCCCCCGACGCCCCGGACGCGGCCGGGCCACGGGGCGCCGGTCAGGGCACGCCGATCCAGCCGCAGCTGCGGTCCGACCGGCTGGATAAGTTCGGCCACGCCATGTCGTGCCCGCCCGGCACGATCGCGATGCGCCGCGTCACCCTGGAGGAGGTGGCGAGGACCGGCGGCGTGCAGAACTTCCACCGGAAGTATCCGCAGGGGAAAGGCCGCCACCCCCGACTGAGCCCTCCTGAGGCCGCCGCGGGCACCCACAAGTACGCGCACGCCTTCCAGGGGGTCGACAACCTCGGCGGTCACGACTTCATCAACGTCTGGGACCCCAACGTCGGGTCGGAGGTCTTCTCGCTCTCCCAGCACTGGTACGCCGGCGGCTCACCCGTGCAGACCGTCGAGTGCGGCTACCAGGTCTACCCGGGGAAGTACGGCACCACCCAGCCGGTCCTCTTCATCTACTGGACGGCCGACGGTTACCAGAACACCGGGTGTTACAACCTCGACTGCTCGGCGTTCGTCCAGACGAACAGCGCCTGGGCCCTCGGCGGCACGATCTCCCCGGTGAGCGTCTCGGGTGGCCCGCAGTACGAGCTCGAGGTGTCCTACTACCTCTCGGGCGGGAACTGGTGGCTCTACCTGGGCGGCACCCAGGCGAGCAACGCGGTCGGCTACTACCCGGGCTCGCTGTTCGGCAGCGGCCCGCTCGCGACCAACGCCCAGGACATCGACTACGGCGGCGAGGTGGTGAACAACGTGGCGTGGCCGCCGATGGGCAGTGGCGCGTTCGCCGACGCCGGCTGGCAGTTCGCCGCCTACCAGCGCGACATCTACTACTTCGCGACCGACAACACAGCCCAGTCGGCGAAGCTGACCGGCGTCCAGACATCGCCGAACTGCTACACCATCACGGTCGGCAATGCTCCCGATCCGTGGAACGAGTACTTCTTCTTCGGCGGCCCGGGCGGCACTGACTGCACCTGACCCGGCCGTTACCGACGGCGGAGCACCCCTCGCGCTCCGCCGTCCAGGCCTCCCCGCAGTGGGGGAGTGGGAAGTCGGCGGGCCCGACCTCCCACTCCGACCCTTGCGTATCGACTACCCGAGTCGGTGGCGTAGCCAGGTGCACCGCCCTACGGGACGAAGCTTTCGCCCTGGCTTTGTTCACGACTCGTGAAGTCAGATGTTCACGGGTTTGGGAGGCGCCCGCGGACCGGACGACCCGATGTTCACGAGGACGGGAGTCACCCGCCGGCGCTCGGCAGCGCGGTGGTGGCTGCCACCTGCGCCCGTGGCCAGCGCTTTTGTCCTGGGCCCCGAGCGGGCGGTAGTCGGCGTCCTACCGGTCACCAGCGAGGTGCTGCCCGTTCTCGTGAGCATCCGGTTCAGGTGCTGCCTCCCGAACTGCCGTCGAAACGCTGCTCTGCAAAGTGAACAGAGCCGAAGGCGTTCTTCTCCCGGCAGTGGCAGCAGATGCCCGCGGCCCAGTTCATGGCCGTCTTCGGTCCGTATGCGAGCCGGATTCAGCAGGTCCTGGACCGGTTCGACCCTACGGTGGTCGCACTGGCCGCTTCGCACGTCGGCGACCGGGACGACGAACTTCCCCTTCGGCCGGAGGAGTTCACTGCATGACCCATCCCGTTTTCCTTTCTGCCGCTGGTGCGCGGAAGTCGGTTTTCGCCGGCGCCGACATCTGCCGCGAGGCCGGCTTCACACTGTCGGCCGGCGGCAACCACCAAGGGCTGATCACCCCAGGCGACGGCCTGCTCGGCCCGTACTACGGCAACGGCCGGGCCAAGCCGGTCAGTGACCCGATGGGCACCCTCCCCACCCGCGACCGGTTCGCGTTCATCACCCCGAGCGGCGGGTACGACCTCTCGAAGGTCCTGTTCAGGATGCTCCAGCCGCACGAGATCGGCCGCGCGATGTCCTTCGCGGACGACTACATCGCCACATGACCGACCCAGAGAGGGATCACCATGAGCACCACCTCGACCGGCCCCGCTCCGCTCCGCTCCGCCCGCACCGTGCCGCCTCGGCGCACCCGCGCCGCCGCCGCAGGTTCGGCTGGCGCGTGCTCGGGAGGTGTTGGCCGGTCCGCGCCCCCAGGTAGCTGTCAGTCCGAGGTGGTCAGGTACTCGCCCGGCGGGATTCGGCTGATCGTGTCCATGGTGAATGCTCCCACGGCCATGGCGGCCGCTCCGGCGATCGCGCCCAGGGAGGCGAGCGTCGGGCCGTCGTGGTTCGGGATGTCGCCCGTGGACAGGTAGGCCCCGATCAACGTGCCCATCAGGACCCGCTCGATGTTCGGTGCGGCGTCCGGACCCATGCCTCGTGCACTGCCCTGGACGATGCCGGCGATGGTGACGGCCAGTTGACTGGCATCGGGTCGGCCTGCGATCTTGGCCGCCTGGTCCGCCGCCCGGTTCGGTGTCTGGCTGTTCTGGAACACCAGCCGACCGAGCTCGCCGAGTTCCTCGACGTCCTGTTCGGTCAGGCCGGCCATCGCCTGGAGCCGGAGCAGGTGGTAGCGGAATCTGTGGTTGTTCACGTCTTCGACGAAGAACTGGGTCATCAGGCCGAGGGAGTCGTCAGCCTGCGGGAAGTCGGACATGGTGCTGCCCCTCGGGTGCGGCGGCTCGGGCCGGTGCAGGTCATGCCTGCTCCCGGCGCGAGAGCGGGCGGATCGTCCGTCGAAGACACTATGGGCATCCGCCCGGCCCCGCCCGCTTGTCTGAGCCAACCGTGGGCACACCGTCAGGTCCAGCACCCGCCGCGGCTGCCGCCACTGGCCCGCAACGGGGCAGTGGCGGTGTTGCCGACGGTCGAGCACCACTGCACGACGTCCAGCGGGAACCGCAAGCTCGCCGCGGTCGGCACGTTCTACGAGTTTCACGCCCGGGGCGGCATTGAGGTCGCCGGGCTGCGCGGACGCCACCACGGGGAGGACGGGGCGGACGTCCTGGTCGGCGCGGTGAACGCGGTCTCGCTCGCCCTGGGAGCGGAGGCGGCCGTCGCGGGCCAGGCGGACGAGGTCCTGTCCGGTCTCCTCGAAGGCGTCGACCCAGTCGGTGTGTCCGGCGAGCGGTTCGCCGGGGCGGGAGAGTTGGCGGGTGTCGAGGGTCATGAGGCGGCGCATCCTGGTGGTCAGGGCGGTGGCCCGTTCGGGTGCGAGGGGTGGAGGCGTGGGGCGTTCGGCGGCGAACTTGGCCCACACGTCGCCCTGTTCGTACCAGTCGGGGCCGGCGGCGCGGAGCATGGCGGAGACGAGGACGACGAAGGTCTCGGTGCGGCCGAGTGCGGGCAGGCCGGGCTTGGCGGCACGGGCCATGAGGCATCGGCTGTCGGCGTGGAAGAGTCGGTGGGCGATCTCCATGGCCTCGGGGCCGCCGAACGCGTCGGCCTCCGGTTCGTGGACCACGGTGACCCAGCCCGAGACGAGTCCGACGTCGACGAGGGTGTCCAGGAGCGCGGTGGCGACGGGGGCGGGGGCGGCGGCGCGGTAGCGCAGCCGTAGTCCCTTCTTCCGCATGTACCACCAGTCCTCCAGCGCGCCGGAGTTCTGGGCGTGGGTGAGGACGGGGGTCAGGTGGTGGGCGGTGATCTGTTCGACGGCGCCGGGGGCGGCGAAGGTGAGGTTGTGTTGGATCCAGCCGGTGGTCATCGAAGGAGTCCTTGGTCAGGAGGTCAGGAGGTCAGGAGGCAGGCGTCCCAGCTGGTTGCGGGAGCGGTGCCGGTCGCGGGGGCGAGGAGGGTGAGGGCGGTGCCGGCGGCGCCCTCCAGGAGTCCGGGTCCGGCCGTTGCGAGGAGGTGGTGCGCCTGTTCGTCGGGGTCGGTGTGGGGCGGGTGCGCGGTGTCGAGCAGTAGGGAGGCCGCGGAGCGCAGACGGGCCGAGTTGTGCGGGAGGGCATCGGAGGCGGCGCGGTGGGCGATGTGGGCGAGCCCGGCGAAGCCGTGGCAGGCGGACAGGTCGGTGGTCGCGGCGAGCGCCTTCGGGTCCACCAACGCGGCAGCGAGGAAGCTCTCGACATCGTGGCGCAGACGGGAGTCGTCGAGGGCGCGGGCGGCGAGCTGCTGGGCGCGTGCGACGCCGGCAGTGCCGTAGCACCAGCTCGGCCGCTGCGGGGCCAGTGGCACGCGGGCATCGTCGTCGCCGTCCAGGTGGCCGGGGGTGATCCAGTACGGCCAGGAGTGGCCGTCGCGCCAGTGCTCAAACCAGGCCAGGATGGCGCGGATCGCCTCGCGCTGGCCGTCCACCTCGACACCTCGCCGTAGCGCGCCCGCACCGCCGGGTCGGCGCGGCCCGGGTGCGGAACGTGTCGGGCAGCGGGAGCGGCCGTTTGGTCGACCAGGTCGGCCGGGCAGTCGTACGTGAAGCCCTCGGCGCGCAGGTAGTCGATCGCCCGCGTCACTGCCGCCCGGCGCTCTGCCGGGTCGGTCGTGGCGGAGGGAAGCCGGTGGTGGGTCTGCTGAGCTTGTCGTTTTACCTCCGGTGATCATCTTCTGTTGCGTTCGGACTCTCGCCTGCCTGTTCGCTACTGGTTGGTGCCCAGGGCGAGTCCGACGTCGTAGGTGGGGGCTTGGTGGCGGTTGGGCTGACCGGGTGGGCGTCCTGGGCCGGGTCGGGAGGGTCTCGCAACAGCAGTTGGACAGGACAAGGTCGTGCGGATGTTGCGGAACCCTCGCCGGACCCGGGCGGGGGTGAGGCGTTCGGAGGGCTGGGGTCGCTCCCAAGGTCGGCGAAGGTCGGAGGACAGGGTTCTGGCGAGGCGGAGCTGGGTGTGGGCGGCCAGGACCAGGTGGGTCCAGCGGTCGGCCGCAGCGGGTTCGCGCAGGCGGGGACGGGTCCAGCCCAGGGTCTGCTTGAGGAAGCGGAAGGTGTGCTCCAGGTCGAAACGCCGCAGGAACGCGTGCCAGGCGGTGTCGGTGTCCGCGACGGAGGGTGTGGGATCGGAGAACCACAGCCAGACCGGCTTCGGGGTGCCGCCGGAGGGCAGGTGGTCGACGTCGAGGCGGATCAAAGTCCCCTCGATGGTTGGGAGTTGGCCCTGATGGTTGCTCCAGGCGGAGCGTCGCCACACGCGGGGGTGCAGACGGTGCCAGACGCGGACGCGGACGGTGCCGTAGCGGCGGGTGGTGTGCTTGCCGTCACTGTCGGGGTCGCGCCAGGTCGCGGGGTCGGCCAGTGCGAACCGGGCTCCGTGACTGCGGGGTTTGCCGCCTTTGGGGCCCACCCGGTAGTCGTCGGGCACGGGGTTGAAGAAGACCCGGTCGGAGCGCATCCGCACCACGATCTGGACAGGCAGGTCCCGCAGGAGGTAGGCCAGGCGCGGGCCGTCGTAGCCGGCGTCCGCCACGACCAGCACCGGCGGGTCGCCGGGCTTCCAGTGCCCGGCGTCGAGGATGCCGTGCAGGACCACTCGCAGTTGGTCGACCGTGACGGCCGCGGTGTCCGAGCCGGGTCCGAGACGCTTGGCGTCCAGCAGGGCCGTCCACGACGTCGAGCCCGACTCCAGGGCGGCAACGAAGGAGTAGGGCCAACCGGGCACCATCTCGTGCGTGTTCTCACGACGGCCGTAGGTGTGACAGAAGGAACGGCCGTCGCTGGTGTTGGCGTCCGGCCGCAGCCAGGCGGACACGTCGACGGCGAGCACGATCCGTCCACCCGGGCCGCGGGGCACGCTTCGGGCCGCGCTCGCGGCCCGAAGGCGGTCAGCGTCAAGGTCGCCCCGGTTCAAGGCGGTGTAGAGGGAGGCATGCGAACGCCGGTGCTCGGGCGCCAGGGCCAGCTCGACCAGGGCGCGGACCGGACCGTCAGCGCACAGCAGGGCATCCGACAGCTCGAACAGCGCGTCCCCACGGCGGGGCATCGAGGCGTACAAGTCCATTCGAAAGGAGGACAGTTCCGAGATTGCCTGCTGGCGAACGGCTTCAGACCACAATCGATACCGACGGCCTCCGGCTCTGTTGTGCGACTCGACATCACACAGCGTGAGACGGAGGTCGTCGCCCTGTCCGGCAAATCCCCATGTGGGTGACCGGCTCGAACAATCTCGAGTTGATCACCGAAGGTAAAACGACAAGCTCAGAAGCCGTTGTCGTACCGATCATGGTGAGCATCGGTTCGAACGAGGCGCCCCGGTCGCGTGATCTCCAACTGGTGCGCGCATGAAGGCAGGGCCTCCTGTTCAGTTCGAGGTTGTCGACGCCCGAACCACCACAGGAGGCCCTGTGTCGCAGTCTTTCGCTGTCATACCGGTTGAGTCCAACTCGGCTGCCCGATCGTGTGATTGTCTCGCTCACCGGTTCGGGAATGCGGGTGACCGTCCGGACCGTGTGCGCCGCTACGACTCGGACACGGCGGACACGGAGTGGGCCATTGTGAGGGCCGCGCTGCCCGCTCCGTCGTGGCTGGAGGGGCGGGGTGGGCAGCCGGAGGGCTACTGCCACCGGCAGATGTGGGGCCAATGCCACGAAGTTAAGGACTGGGCGGCGGTGTCAAGGCGTCGGGGAGGGTGATCTTGTAGGTGTTCGGCGCGGTTCGGATGAGTCGGCCGTTG
>NZ_JBSFKQ010000030.1:0-94106 GCF_053598615.1 Kitasatospora sp. NPDC001095
GTGGCGGGCCCTGCCCCACGCCCGCACGGCCTCCTCTCCCGCGCCCGGCCTCAGCGCCGGGCCGCCCCGCCCAGTGGCCGCTGACGCCGCGGGTGGGGGGCCCGCGGCGGGTCGTCCGGGCCGCCCGGGGTGCGCGCGGCCCACCCGGCCCGCTCGGTGGCGGGAGCACGCGGGGGCAGCGGGGCGGCCGGACCGGCCAGCAGGGGCCGGGAGTCGGGTCGGCTCGGTGAGACGGCGAAGGCCAGCGAGCCGAAGAACACGTAGCAGCCGAGCCCGACCCCGAGCGGGAAGACGAACTGGAGCGCCATCACGCCGTCCGCGGTGGAGCGCGAGAAGTCCAGCCGGACGGAGAGCGCCGCCATGCCGGTGTAGTGCATCGCGCAGACCGCCACGCCCATCACCGGGGCCGCCGCCAGTACGGCGAGCGTGCCCCGGATGTTCAGCGCGGCCCAGAGCGCGGCCGTGGCCGCGACCACGGCGATCGCCACCGAGGCCGCCACGGTGGGCCGGTCGTAGTCGAGCCGGCCGGGCAGGACCATCGCGGCCATGCCCAGGTAGTGCATCGCGGCGACCCCGAGGCCGGTGGTCAGCCCGCCGACCAGCAGGGCCGGGCCGCGGTGCCGCCAGTACCCGACGGTGAAGAGCCCGACGCCGACCACGGCGACGGCGACCAGCAGGCTGAGGACGGTGAGCCCGGGCCGGTAGCTGATCTCGACGCCGGTCACGGAGAAGCCGAGCATCGCGATGAAGTGCATGGACCAGATCCCGGCCCCGAGCGAGGTCGAGGCGAACAGCAGCCAGACGGCCCGGGTGCGGCCCCGGGAGACGAGTGCCCAGCGGGTGCTGCGCAGCGCGACGAAGGCGCCGAGGCAGGCGACGAAGTACGAGACCGCCGGTGTCACCCAGCCGTGGTCGGCATGGTGGATCTCACCCAACAGAGCTCCCTGGACGAGGGTTGCGGGCACCGGGACACGGGCGGACGCGACTGGCCGGGGAAGGCGCGCGGCAACGGGCACCGGGGCGGGAACGCGGTCCCGCGGGGAGGAGCCTGGCATGTGGTGCCCCTGACAAACCGGCAGAGTAGTCAGCGTTCGGCGGATCGCACAATGTTCGCGTTTTTCGTGAAGTCCCAGGTCAGGGCGGACCTTTACGCGGCCTGCATGATCCCGGCACCAATCCCTGACACCGCCTGCGCACCGCCCCCGGGCCGCGGTCGGCGCTCACTCCAGGGGTGCTAGCCCGAACGGGTGGCCGGCCGGGTCGATCAGCACCCGCAGCGTGCGGCCGTGCTGGTAGGCGGGCTCGGTGGCGCCGAGCGCGAGGGCCCTCTCGGTGGCCTCGTCCAGGTCGTCGACGTAGAAGTCGAGGTGGAAGTGCTTGCTGCCGTCCGGCTCCTTCCACGGCTCCGGGCGGTACCCGGTCACCCGCCCGAAGCCGATCGGGCTGCCGCCCTCGGGGTTGTCCAGGATCGCGAAGTGCTCGTCCGCGTGCCTGGTCTCCCACCCCAGCAGCTCGCCGTAGAACGAGGCCAGCGCGACCGGGTCGGCGCAGTCGATGGTGACCATGGCGAGCCGGGCGAAGCCGGTGTCGTCGGGCTCGGTCCGGGTGGACGGCACGGACGGCTGCGACTGCTCGGACGGCTGCGGCCGTTCGGACCGCCCGGACGGCTCGGTGGCGAGGTCGGACATGGCAGGTCGGCCCTTCTGGGAGTCGAGAGCTGGGGCCCATGACCAATATCGCACTGGGGTGACCCTCCGGCGCGGCGGATCTCATTTTCCTTAGCGAGAGTAATGACGTAGTCTAAAGAGATGCCCGAGATGTCCGAGCAGGACCTCGCAGCGATCAGTCAGCTGCGATCGTCCACGATGCGCCTCTCCCGACGACTCAAACACCAACGGGTGGAGGAGTCGCTGAGTCCCACCGAGATGGGAGTGCTGGGCACCCTCGCCCGGTGCGGGAAGGCGACGCCGGGTGAGCTCGCCCGGAAGGAGCACGTGCAGCCTCCCTCGATGACCAGGATCGTCGCGATGCTGGAGGAGAAGGGGCTGGTGCGGCGCGAGCCGCACCCCGAGGACCGCCGCCAGGTGGTCGTCAGCAGCACCGAGCAGGCCGAGACGATCCTCGCGGAGAGTCGTCGACGCCGGAACGTCTGGCTCGCCGAGCTCGCCCAGGGGCTCGACGAGGAGGAGTGGGCCGTCCTCAGGGAGGCCGCGCCCGTGCTCTACAAGCTCGCACACCTCTAGGCACACCGAATCCGGCCAGCCGCCGGAAGAACGAGGAGCACTGCATCACCGCAGGACCGACCACTGACACCAGGAGCGCGACGGCCACCGCCATGGCCGTCGCGCCGCGAGGGGAGACCACCGTGACACCGCCGGCCGCAGCCAGCGCCGCCGCCATCCGTACCGACGATCCGACCACCGACCCCGCCGCGGCGAGCGCCGCGGCCGCCGACGCCCAGGCACCCGCCCCCACGGGGCTGCCCGGCAACGGCGACGACGACCCCGACGAACGCACCGCGGCGGACCCCGCCGCTCAGGGCCGCACCCACTCGGCCTCGTCTCCCACAGGTGCCGAATTCACCCGGCCCGGGGGGATGTTCTCCTCACTGCGCGTTCGCAACTACCGCTACTACTTCGCCGGCCAGGTGGTGTCCAACACCGGCACCTGGATGCAGCGGATCGCCCAGGACTGGCTGGTGCTGAGCCTCACCGGCAGTCCGCTCGCGGTCGGCATCACCACCGCCATGCAGTTCCTGCCGATGCTGCTGCTCGGCCTGTTCGGCGGCGTGCTCGCGGACCGGATGCCCAAGCGCCGGCTGCTGATCTACACCCAGGGCGCGATGGGCCTGCTGGCCGCCGGCCTCGCGGCGCTGACCGTCGGCGGCGTGGTGACGCCGTACTACGTGTACTTCTTCGCGCTGCTGCTCGGCCTGGTCACCGTGGTGGACAACCCGACCCGGCAGGCCTTCGTCTCCGAGATGGTCGGGCCCAAGGACCTCGCCAACGCCGTCAGCCTGAACGCCGCCAACTTCCAGACCGCCCGGCTGGTCGGCCCCGCCGTCGCGGGCCTGCTGATCGCCGCGGTCGGCAGCGGCTGGGCGTTCGCCGTCAACGCGCTGTCCTTCGCCGCCGTGATCGGCGGGCTGCTCGCGATGCGGGAGAGCGAACTGCGCCCGACCGAGCCGATCGCCCGCGAGAAGGGGCAGTTGCGCGAGGGCCTGCGGTACGTGAGGGAGCGGCCCGAGCTGCTCTGGCCGATGGTGCTGGCCGGGTTCATCGGCACCTTCGGCTTCAACTTCCCGACGCTGCTCTCCGGTTTCGCGTACGACACCTTCGAGGTGGGCGCCGGCCAGTACGGCCTGCTGAACACCGCGATGGCGATCGGTTCGCTGACCGGCGCGCTGCTCGCCGCCCGCAGGGGCGTGCCGCGGCTGCGCCGGCTGGTCGGTGCGGCGCTGGCCTTCGGCGCGCTGGAGGTGGTCGCCGCGTTCGCGCCCGACTACTGGACCTTCGCGCTGCTGCTGATGCTGATCGGGGTGTTCGGGCTGAGCTTCAACACCTCGGTCAACTCCACGCTGCAGCTGGCCACCGACCCCGAGATGCGCGGTCGGGTGATGGGCCTGCTGGTGCTGGTCTTCACCGGCGGCACGCCGATCGGCGCCCCGGTCGTCGGCTGGGTGACCGCCTCGTACGGGCCCCGGCTCGGCCTGCTGGCCTGCGGACTGGTGTCCGCGGCGGCGGCCGGCGTGGTGGGCCTGGTGCTGGCCCGCAGCGCGGACCTGCGGGTGCGCTTCGACCTGCACCCGGGCCGCGGCGGCCGGGTGGTGGCCTTCGTGCCGCGGACCGGCGCGGCGAGCAAGTCGGAGCTGGCCCCGGCCTGCTGACGGAACGTCGGGCCCCCGGACGTGTGTCCGGGGGCCCGCGGTGGTTCAGAGGCGGATCTCCAGCACCTGGCCGGGCCAGACGCCGTTCGGCTGGTCGACCTCGAACGCCACGGTCTCGGTGAAGCCGAGCGCCCGGTACCGGCCGACCAGCTTGCGGTCGGCGCCGCCGTAGCAGTCCACCCGCAGCAGGCCGATGCCGCGTCGGCGGGCCTCCTCGACCGCGTCGGCGATCAGCGCGGCGCCGATGCCGGAGCCCTTGCGGTCGCGGTCGGTGACCAGGTTGCGGACGTACAGCTCGCGCTCGTCCACGGCGGGGATCCACCGGCCGCGGTCCTCGGAGAGCACGCAGCAGCCGACCGTACGGCCGTCCTCGTCCACGGCGAGGCGGATCAGGAACGGCTCCTCGGCGTACGAGGAGACCTGGTCGATCCGGGCCTGGATGGTGCTGAACGGCTGGTCGCCCCACTGGCCGGTGCGGCCCTGGGCGGTCAGCCAGGAGACGGCGCCGTCGAGCAGCGACAGGATGTCGGGGACGTCCGCGGACCCCCCGTTGCGGATCTTCATGGGAGAACGTTCTACCCCAGCCGGCCGGGCGCGGGAAGATGGGCCCATGAGGTTGTTCGTGGCGGTGCTGCCGTCGGTCGAGGCGTTGCAGGGGCTCGCCGACGCGGTCGCGCCGGTGCGGGAGCTGCCCGGGGCGGAGCGGCTGCGCTGGACCGGCGTCGAGGGCTGGCACCTGACCCTGGCCTTCCTGGGCGAGGTGCCGGCCGGGAGCCTGCCGGAGCTGGAGGCCGGCCTGGCCGCCGTCGCCGAGGTCCACCCGGTGCACCGGCTGCGGATCGCGGGCGCGGGCCGGTTCGGCGACCGGGTGCTCTGGGCCGGGGTCGAGGGCCAGGCCTGGGCGCTGCGGCGGCTGGCCGACGCCGTCACGGGGGCCACCGCCGAGGTCACCGGGGCGACCGACGACTTCGCCTTCCACCCGCACCTCACCCTCGCCCGGGCCGGCTCCTCGCGCGGTCACCGGCGGGCCGTGCAGCGGGTCGCGGCGGCCGAGCTGGACGGCCTGGTGGCGGCGCTGGCCGACTACCGGGGGCCGGAGTGGGACGCGGCCGAGCTGCACCTGGTGCGCAGCGACCTGGGCGGCGGCTTCGCGCACTACGAGACGCTCCGCTCCTGGGCGCTGGCGGACTGGAGCTGAGCTCCCCGGAAGGGGCCCGGCGAGGGGCCCGGGCGGAGTACGGGATGAGCCGGAGGTACGCTCGTTGACCGTGGATCCCAAGACTCGTATGCGCATCGTCTCCGGCACCCTGGTGCTGATGCTGGTCGTCGTGCTGATCAGCTCGCTGGTCGGCCGCTAGGCACCTCCGGCCTCCCGGCCCCGGAACGGCGAGAGGGCCACCGCCCGCCGGCGGTGGCCCTCGGTCGTGTCCTCGGGGGACGGGGTCAGAGCTGCTCGACCACGTAGTCGATGCAGTGGGTGAGCGCCTCGACGTCCGCCGGGTCGATCGCCGGGAACATCGCGATGCGCAGCTGGTTGCGGCCCAGCTTGCGGTACGGCTCGGTGTCCACGATGCCGTTGGCACGCAGTGCCTTGGCGACCGCGGCGGCGTCCACCGACTCGTCGAAGTCGATGGTGCCGACCACCTGGGAGCGCTCGGCCGGGTTCGCCACGAAGGGGGTGGCGTAGGAGGACTTCTCGGCCCAGGAGTACAGCCGGGACGAGGAGTCGGCGGTGCGGGCGACCGCCCAGTCCAGCCCGCCGTTGCCGTTCATCCACTCCAGCTGGTCGGCCAGCAGGAAGAGGGTGGAGAGCGACGGGGTGTTGTACGTCTGGTCCTTCGACGAGTTGTCGATGGCCGTCGGCAGCGAGAAGAACGGCGGGATGTAGCGGCCGGAGGCGGCGATCTCGGCGGCGCGCTCCAGGGCGGCCGGGGAGAAGGTGGCCAGCCAGAGGCCGCCCTCGGAGGCGAAGGACTTCTGCGGGGCGAAGTAGTAGACGTCCGTCTCGGTGATGTCCACCGGCAGGCCGCCGGCGCCCGAGGTGGCGTCCACCAGCACCAGCGAGCCCTCGTCCGTGCCGGCCGGGCGCCGGATCGGCATCGCGACGCCGGTCGAGGTCTCGTTGTGGGTGAGCGCGTAGACGTCCACGCCGGCCTCGGCGACCGGCAGCGGGTGGGTGCCCGGGGCGGTCTTGATCACGCTCGGCTCGCCGAGCCAGGGCGCGGCCGCGACCGAGGAGGCGAACTTCGAGGAGAACTCGCCGAAGTCGAGGTGCTGGGACTTCGCCCGGACCAGGCCGAAGGCGGCGATGTCCCAGAAGGCGGTGGAGCCGCCGTTGCCGAGGACGACCTGGTAGCCGTCCGGCAGCGAGAAGAGGCTGCTCACGCCCTCGCGCACGCGCTTGACCACGTTCTTGACCGGGGCCTGGCGGTGTGAGGTGCCGAGCAGAGAGGCCTGGGTGGCGGCGAGGGCACTCAGGGCCTCGGGGCGCACCTTGGACGGTCCGCAGCCGAAACGGCCGTCTGCGGGCTTGATGTCAGCGGGGATCTGGATCTGAGCCACGGGCGCAGCCTACCGGCCGGGGGCCCGGCGGAGGTACGGCCGTCCGCCCGCTGAGACTGGGGTCCCGGCCGTCCCGGAACCACCCGGGGACGCGCGGCAGCGGGCCCGGCCGGAGCCGGACCCGCTGCTCAGGGGCACTGACCGGACGCTCGTCCGGTATCGCGCCGCGGGGGATCAGTGGGCGATGGCGTCCCAGCCCTCGATCTCCTCGGGGCGGCGCGGGCCGGGGCCGACGTAGCGCGCGGAGGGGCGCACGAGCCGGCCCGTGCGCTTCTGCTCCAGGATGTGCGCCGACCAACCCGCCGTGCGCGCGCAGGTGAACATCGAGGTGAACATGTGCGCCGGGACCTCGGCGAAGTCCAGCATGATGGCGGCCCAGAACTCGACGTTGGTGGCCAGCACGCGGTCGGGGCGGCGGTTGTGCAGCTCCTCCAACGCGGCCTTCTCCAGGGCCTCGGCGACCTCGAAGCGCGGCGCGCCGAGCTCCTTGGCGGTGCGGCGCAGCACCCGGGCGCGCGGGTCCTCGGCGCGGTAGACGCGGTGGCCGAAGCCCATCAGGCGCTCGCCCTTGTCCAGCGCGTTCTTGACCCAGGCGGTCGCGTCGCCGGTGCGCTCGATCTCCTCGATCATGCCGAGCACGCGGGACGGGGCGCCGCCGTGCAGCGGGCCGGACATCGCGCCGACCGCGCCGGAGAGGGCGGCCGCGACGTCGGCGCCGGTGGAGGCGATGACCCGGGCGGTGAAGGTGGAGGCGTTCATGCCGTGCTCGGCGGCCGAGGTCCAGTAGGCGTCGACGGCCTTGACGTGCTTCGGGTCCGGCTCGCCGCGCCAGCGGATCATGAACCGCTCGACGACCGTCTCGGCCTTGTCGATCTCGCTCTGCGGGACCATCGGCAGGCCCTGGCCGCGGGCCGACTGGGCGACGTAGGACAGGGCCATCACGGCGGCCCGGGCGAGGTCGTCGCGGGCCTGCTCGGCGTCGATGTCCAGCAGCGGCTTGAGGCCCCAGACCGGGGCGAGCATGGCGAGGGCGGACTGCACGTCGACGCGGATGTCGCCGGAGTGCACCGGGATCGGGAACGGCTCCGCGGCCGGCAGGCCGGGGTTGAACTTGCCGTCCACCAGCAGGCCCCAGACATGGCCGAAGGAGACGTTGCCCACCAGGTCGTCGATGTCGACACCGCGGTACCGCAGGGCGCCGCCCTCGCGGTCGGGTTCGGCGATCTCGCTCTCGAACGCGACGACTCCCTCAAGCCCGGGTACGAAGTCGGACATGCGACGGCTCCTTGAGTTCTGCGATCGGCGCTCCGCCGTGGTGGGGCGGCGCGCCAGTGACCGAATGGTGTTTGGCACTCGGTGCCAGAGTGACAGGCACGGGGTGCATTGCGCCATACACCACCGTGGTGATGTTTCCCGTCGTCCCGCTTGACCTTCCCGCGGGCGGGCCGGCCCGCCCGGGGAGGCCGCGGAACGAAACGCCCGGTTCCGGACAATTCCCCGCAGGGCGGGCGGCCGACCGGTGGCGGGCCACCTCATCTCCCACCGAGGTTTGTCCGGAGGTAGCGGTGCCCGTTGCTTGTCGTACGGGATGATGTTGGCGTGCAGACCCCGGATCGCGCCCAGTCGACGCCCCTGAGCCCCGCCAACCGGATCCTGGCCGACGAGGCCCGCCCAGGCCCGGACCTCACCGTGATGCGCAAGCACTACAGTCACGAGGGCCTGGTCGAGGAGCAGCTCGCGCCCGAGCCGATCGGCCAGTTCACCCGATGGTTCCACGAGGCGGACGACGCCGGCGTGGTGGAGCCCAACGCGATGGTGCTCTCCACCGCCGACGCCCAGGGGCGGCCCAGCTCCCGCACCGTCCTGCTCAAGGGCTACGACCTGCGGGGCTTCGTGTTCTTCACCAACTACGGCTCCCGCAAGGGCTCCGAGCTGGCCGCCAACCCGTACGCGGGGCTGCTGTTCCCGTGGATCGCGCTGGCCCGCCAGGTGATCGTCCAGGGCCGGGTGGAGAAGGTCGGCCGGGACGAGACCGCCGCCTACTTCCGCACCCGCCCGCACGGCTCCCAGCTGGGCGCCTGGGCCAGCGAGCAGTCCAGCCCGGTCGACAGCCGGGAGGTGCTCGAACGGCGCTACGCCGAGCTGGAGCGCCGCTACCCGGAGGGCGAGGGCGTGCCCGTCCCGCCGTTCTGGGGCGGGTACCGGGTGGTCCCGCAGAGCGTCGAGTTCTGGCAGGGCCGGGAGAACCGGCTGCACGACCGGCTCCGCTACGTCGCCGACCCCGCCGCCCCGACGGGCTGGCGGGTGGAGCGGCTCTGCCCGTGATCCGTTCGGCCCATCAGCTCCGCGCGGCGCCCGCGCTGAGCTGATGGGGCGTCACTCCCCGGGTGTAGGATGCCCGTCGCGGACCTGGGTCGATGCACCTTCGGCCAACAGCCCGCTGTGCCGACACGATCGAGTGAGGGACTGATGGGCGTCACCGGTGCGGAAACCGCCGCTGGACTCGGCTCTGACCTGGTCGACGTCGCCGCCCTGTCGCTCGACGAACTCGAAGCCCTGCCCGACACCGTCCTCGGCGACCTGCTGCGCCGGGTGGTCGCGGACGCCCTGACCCCCGGCGCCGAGCCGCTCGCCGCCTTCCAGTCGGCGCTCGACCGGTAGGTCGCCCCGCGGCCGGCATTCCGCCCGCGGCATTCCGCCCGCGGCACCCCGCCGGAGGGCCCCGCCGGCAGCGCTCGACCGGTGGCACCCGTTGATTCCGTCGGTGCGCCCCGCGATCCCGTCCGCGCGCCCCCGGGCGCCGGAGCACCGCGGGCCGTCCGTGTGCGCCTGACCACCGGCTAAACCACCCGCGGTACCGAATCCTCCAACTTGCCAGCGGCGCCGGGGGAGTTCGCGACATGCTGGGGTATGAAACCAGCGCCGTCGCGGACCGTCGGGGCACGGGGGGAACAGGTGATGGGGCAGGAACAGCAAAGGCCGTACTTCTTCTTCAGCTACGCGCGTCGGGACTTCGAGGCCGAGGACGCCTTCGTCAACCAGTTCTTCAACGACCTGCGGGACGAACTCGGCCGACTGCTCGGGGTGGCCGTCCGGGCCGAGGAGCTCGCCTTCCGTGACACCGAGCAGCTGCGCCTCGGCGACGACTGGGCCGAGCGGCTGGCGACGATGCTGGGCCGCAGCCGGACCATGATCGCGCTCTACTCCCCGGCCTACTTCGCCAGCCTCTACTGCGGCAAGGAGTGGACCGCCTTCCGCGGCCGGGTGCGGCGCCACCACGAGGACACCGGGGAGCTCGTCCCGGCGCTGATCCCGGTGCTCTGGGAGCCCGTCGGCTCGGGCGAACTGGCCGCCGAGGTGACCAAGGTCCAGTGGGTCCAGCCGGACATGGGCGAGGCCTACGCCCGGCACGGCCTGCGGGCCCTGCTGCGCACCGCGCAGAGCGGGGCGTACGAGCAGGTCGTCCGGGTGGTCGCGGAGCGGGTGCGGGACGCGGCCGCGCGGCGGCTCGGCGAACTGCCCGAGTTCGACCTGGGTGCGGTGCGCGGCTACTTCCCGCCCCCGGCCGCGCCGGAGCCGGCGCCCAGCCCCGGGATGGTGCGGCTGTTCATCGCCGCAGGGAGCGCCCCGGAGGCCGCCGCGCAGGGCGGCTCGTACACGGGTGGCTGGTACGGGGCCAAGCCCTGGCACTGGGCGCCCTACTACCCGCCCGCCCGGCCGTCCCTGGCGGCCCGCGCCCAGCAGGTGATCACCGCGGCCGGGCACACCACCACGCTGGAGGAGATCGGCCCGGGCCTCGGCAGGAAGCTCGACCAGGCCCGGGAGGACAGCCAGGTCAGCGTGCTGCTGGTCGACCCGTGGGTGGCCGGCAGCGGCCGCTACCGGGCCGCGCTGAGCGAGTACGACGACCAGAACCACCCGGTCACCGGCGTGGTGGTGCCGATCGGCAGCAACGACCCGGACGGGGAGCGCGAAGCGCCGTGGACCGGCGTGCGCGGCGTGTTCCGCCGCAACTGGTTGCGCCGGAGCGACCTGGAGCACTTGTTCCGGGTGCGCGTGAACCAGGAGAGCTTCGACAACGACCTCACCATCATGGTGACGGTCGCCCAGAACAAGCTCATGGACGACAACCTCGATTGGGGAGACGATGGCGGGGACGCCTTCGGCCTCGGCCCGGAAGGCGACGCCTTCGGCTTCGGCGACGGCCCGAACATGCCCGGGCTGACCATCCCGGCCGGTCCGTCCGGGCGGTCCGGGCCCTCGGGTCCGCGCCAGGGCCGACCGCCCGCGCAGCACCACCCCGACCCCGATCCACCGGAACTGCCCGGCCAGCGCCGGGGCCAGGACGATGCCGTCCCGCTGAGGGGAGACCAGGACGATGACCACTGAGCCCGGCGCAGAGCTGGAGCGCGGCGGACCGGGATCGGTCGTCACGTTCTACTCCTTCAAGGGCGGCACCGGCCGCACCATGGCGCTCGCCAACGTCGGCTGGATCCTCGCCAGCCGCGGCCTGCGCGTCCTGGTCGTCGACTGGGACCTGGAGGCGCCCGGCCTCCACCGCTACTACCACCCGCTGCTGGTCGACCCGGAACTCCACTCCACCGAAGGCCTGATCGACCTGCTGCGCTCCTACGTCAAGCAGGCGCTGCCCTCCGCCAGCGGGCCGGTCGGGCAGTCCCCGGCCGACTGGCTGGACGAGCCCGGTCGCCTGGAGGGCTACGTCTGCGGCCTCGCCCTCGACCTGCCGCCCGGCGGCCGGCTCGACTTCCTGCCCGCCGGCCGGCAGAACGCCGCCTACGCCGCCGCCGTCACCACCTTCAACTGGCGCAGCTTCTACCACGGCCGGGACATCCGCGGCGGCGAGTTCCTGCGCGAGCTGCGCGAACGCTGGGCCCGCGAGTACGACTACGTGCTCATCGACAGCCGCACCGGCGTCAGCGACACCTCCGGCATCTGCACCGTCCTGATGCCCGACACCGTGGTGGACTGCTTCACCTTCAGCGCCCAGAACATCCGCGGCGGCGTCGACGCCGCCCGCGCCATCGCCGAGGCCGAGGAGCGGGCGATCCGGGTCCTGCCGGTGCCGATGCGGGTGGAGGACGCCGAGCAGGAGCGCCTGGAGGCCGGCCGGGACTTCGCCCGCGAGGCCTTCGCCCCCTACCTCGGCCGCTGGCTGGCCGGTGACCGCCGCGCCGGCTACTGGGCCGACGTCGAGGTGCCGTACAAGCCCTTCTACGCGTACGAGGAGGTGCCCGCCACCGTCGCCGACCGGCCGCAGGAGGCCCGCAGCCTGCTCAACGCCTTCGAACGGCTGGCCGGTTGGATCACCGACGGCCGGGTCCGCACCCTGCGCCCGCTCACCGCCGAGACCCGCCGCCGGCTCTACGGCGCCTACCTGCGCTCCGCCCGCGCGGTACCGCGCCAGGTGTTCGTCAGCTACGCGCCGGAGGACCGGATGTGGGCCGAGTGGGCAGCCGGGACGCTCACCCGCTTCGGCTACCAGGCCTCCCTGCACAGCGCCGCCGAACCGTACACGGGCCCCCGGCCGCCCGAGGTCGCCGGGCCGGTCGACGGCCAGGGCCGGCTGCTCGCGCTGCTCTCGCCCGAGTACACCGCGCTGCCCCGGGCCGCCGAGGTCTGGCAGCTCCTCCAGGGGCGCGAACTGACCTCCGGATCACCGGCGTTGGTCTCCTTCCGACTCCAGGACTCGGACGAGCCGGTGCCCCGCCCGTTCGCCGGGCAGCCGGTGCCCGACCTGGTCCGCTCCTCCGCGGTCGGCGCCGAGTCCCAGCTCTACGCCGAACTCGGCCCGCCTCCCGGCAGCAACCGGCAACTCGACACCGACAGCGGTGAGTTCGCCGCCCCCGCGCGGTTTCCGGGCACCGCCCCGCAGGTCCAGGACGCGCCCTCGCGCAACGCCGCCTTCATCGGCCGCGGCAAGCTCCTGGAACTGCTCCGCAACCGCTTCACCGGCGGCCCCGCCGCCGTGCTCAGCCAGGTGCTCTACGGCTTCGGCGGCGCCGGCAAGTCCCAGATCGCCGCCGAGTACGCGCACCGCTTCAAGGCCGCCTACGACGTGATCTGGTGGGTGCCCGCCGAGGAGCCCGCCAACATCCCGCAGAAGCTCGCCGAGCTCGCGCCCCGGCTCGGCGTGCCCACCAGCGACGACGTCGCCCACACCGCCGCCGCCGTGCTCGACGCGCTGCGCCGCGGTCAGCCGTACCGCCGCTGGCTGCTCGTCTTCGACAACGCCGGCACCCCCGAGGAACTCGCCCCCTGGCAGCCGGCCGGCTCCTCCGGCGGGCACGTGCTGATCACCTCCCGCAACCAGGGCTGGGCCCGGCACGCCGGCCTGGTGGAGGTCGACGTCTTCCTCCGCGAGGAGAGCGTGCGGCTGCTGCGCCGCTTCAACGGCGGCCTCTCCGCGGAGGACGCCGACCAGGTCGCGCACCGCCTCGGCGACCTGCCGCTCGCCGTCGGCCAGGCCGCCGTCTGGCTCCAGGAGACGTCGATGCCGATCGCCACCTACCTCGAACTGCTCGACGAAGAGCTCACCGAGATGCTGGAACGCACCCGGCTGCGGGCCGCCGACTACCCGCACTCGGCCGCCGCGACCTGGCGCATCTCGGTCGAGGAACTGCGCCGGATGAACGCCCCGGCCGCCCAGATCCTGGAGATCTGCGCCTTCTTCGGCCCGGACGCCATCCCGATGCGGCTGCTCTACAGCCGGGCCGTCACCCGCGCCCTGCGGCTGCCCCCGCGCGCGCCCCGCGACAAGCTCGCGATCGGCGAGTTCCTGCGCGCCATCAACCGGTTCGGGCTCGCCCGCACCGACCAGGGCAGCGAGACCATCACCGTGCACCGGCTGGTCCAGGCGGTGCTGCGGGACCAGGTCGAGGAGGAGCGGCGGGCCGAACTGAGCGGCGTCGTCCACGCCGCCCTCGCCACCGCCAACCCCGGCGACCCGGACGTGCCCGCGAACTGGGCCGAGTACGCCGAACTCCTGCCCCACCTCTGGCCGTCCGGGGCGCTCGACAGCGCCGACGAGGACGTCCGACAGTGGATCATCGACTCGGTGCGCTACCAGTGGAAGCGCAGCCTGCACGAGTCCGGCCGGGAGCTCGCCGAGCGGACCCTGGAGCACTGGCGCCAGGACGGCTACGGCGGGCCCGGCTTCGACGTCGACAACGACGCCCAGACGCTCATGCTGCGCACCCAGCTGAGCAACATCCGCCGCTCCCAGGGCGCCCTCCAGGAGGCGTACGAGACGGACCGGGACATCCTGGAGCGCTTCACCGCGACCCTGGGCCCGGAGCACTCGCACACCCTCGCCGTCGCCAACAGCCTCGGCGCCGACCTGCGCTTCCTCGGCCGCTACGACGAGGCCAGGGCGCTCGACCGCCGCACCCTGGACGCCGCCCGGCGCACCCTCGGCCCGGACCACCCGCGCACCCTGATGATCACCAACAACCTCGCCGTCTCCGACTACCTGGCCGGCGACCGCCGGGCCGCCCTGGAACGGCACCGCAGCAACTACCTCCAGCAGCGCGACGCGCTCGGCGCGCACAGCCTCTACGCGCTCTCCTCGGCCTCCAACTACGCCCGCGACCTGCGCGAGACCGGGCGGCTGCGGGAGGCCCTGGACCTGCTGGAGGAGACCGTCCGGATCTACCAGCAGACCATCGGGGACAGCCACACCGACACCCTGCGCGCCCGCAAGAACCTGGCCGTGGCGCTGCGCCGGGCCGGCCGGTACCACGAGGCCCTGGAGATCGACGAGGACATCTACCAGCGCTACCTGGACATCAACGGCCCCGAGCACCCCGACACCCTGGCGGCCGCCACCAACCTGGCCAGCGACCTCAACGCGCTCGGCGACACCGGGCGGGCGATCCCGCTGGCCGAGCGCGCGCTGGCGCGGTACCGCGACTACCTGGGCGAGAACCACCCGGTGACGCTGGCCGGCGCCAACAACCTCTCGGTGTACCTGCGGCTGGCGGGGCGCACGGCGGAGGCGCGCGAGCTGTCCGGCCGTACGCTGGCGCAGTTCCGCACCGTCCTCGGCGCGCACCACCTCTACATCCCGATCGCGATGATGAACCACGCCAACGACCTGGCGCTGGCCGGGGAACTCCGGGCCGCGCTCGAACTGGAGCTGGAGGCCGAGCCGTTGATGACCGACGCCCTCGGCCAGGACCACTACGACTCCATCGGCATCAACTCCAACCTCGCGCTGTCGCTGGCCGCCCTGGGGTACGCCGAGCGGGCCGCGGAGCTGCGGGCGGAGTGCATCCGGCGGGCGCGGTCGACCCTGGGGGAGGAGCACCCGACGACGATCGCGGTGCGGGCCGGGACACGGCTGGACTCGGACGTGGAGCCGCCGCACGTGTGACGGGTGATCAGCCGACTCGGTGGGCGGGCGGCGTGGCGGCCGGCGGTCGGCGGCGTGGCAGCCGGGCGGTCGGGCGGTCGGCGTGGCGGCCAGGCCGTAGGCTCACGGGCATGGTGCCGTTCCGGCAGTTCCTGCTGAAGATCCACAGTCGGTGCAACCTGGCGTGCGACTACTGCTACGTGTACGAGGGCGCGGACCAGAGCTGGCGCGGGCGGCCGCGGCGGATGGAGCTCGCGACCGTCCGTCGCACCGCCCGGCGGATCGACGAGCACGCGGCCGAGCACGGGCTGGACGAGGTGTCCGTGGTGCTGCACGGCGGCGAGCCGCTGCTCGTCGGCGCGGCCCATCTGGACGCACTGCTCGGCGAGTTGGCGGCCGTCCGGCCCCGGGTGCGGTTCACCGTGCAGACCAACGGGCTGCGGCTGCTGGACGAACCGGCGCTGCTCGGCGTGCTGCACCGCCACCGGGTCGCGGTCGGGGTCTCGCTGGACGGCACCCGGGCCGGCCACGACCGGCACCGGCGGCTGCCCTCCGGCGCGGGCAGCTGGGCGCGCACCGCCGAGGCGGTGCGGCTGCTCGGCTCGGAGCGGCACCGGGGGCTGTTCGCCGGGCTGCTGTGCGTCGTCGACCTGGCGTCGGACCCGGTGGCCACCTACGAGGCGCTGCTGGAGTTCGCGCCGCCCAGGGTCGACCTGCTGCTGCCACACGCCACCTGGTGCGAGCCCCCGCCGGGCGTCCCGCCCCGGCCGGTGCCGGACGCGCCGCCGCCGGGCGGGGGCCCCGCGCCGTACGGGGAGTGGCTGATCGCCGCCTTCGACCGCTGGTACGGCGCGCCGCGTCGGGAGACCGGGGTCCGGCTGTTCGAGGAGCTGGCGGTGCTGCTGCTCGGCGGGCGGGCGGCCAGTGAGGCGGTCGGGCTGGCGCCCGTCGACCTGGTGGTGGTCGAGACGGACGGGGCGATCGAGCAGGCGGACAGCCTCAAGGCGGCCTACGACGGCGCCCCCGGGACCGGCCTGGACGTGTGGCGGCACGGCTTCGGGGAGGCGGGCGCGCACCCGGCCTTCCGGGCCCGCCAGCGCGGCCTCGCGGGCCTCGGGGCGGTCTGCACCGGGTGCCCGCTGGCCAGGGTCTGCGGCGGGGGCCTGTACGCGCACCGGTACGCGGGAGACGGCTTCGGGCACCCGTCGGTGTACTGCGCGGACCTGGACCGGCTGATCCGGCACATCGCGGAGCGGCTGCGGGCGGGGGTGGCGGGACTGGCGGGTTCGGCGGAGGCGGCGGGCGCGGCGGGATCGGCGGGATCGGCATCGGAGGCGCGGGTGGGGCCGAGGTGACGGCGGGGGCGGGGCGTCGGTTCACCCGTCCGGGTCATGCCCGGCCGCCGTCCGGCTGATCCGCACCCGCACGGGGAGACCGCGGGCGGATCCGGCGGGTTGGGCGAGGGGCCGGTCGACCTGGCCGGCAGCCGCACACACGAGGAGGAAGACCGGTGACGGGTACGGGCGAGGTGGTGGCGGCCGGGGTGCCGGGCGCGCGCGGGGCGGACGGACTGCCCCGGCACGGGGTGGACCGGGCGACGTTCCGGGCGATCGCGGGCGCGCGCGGCGGACCGGAGGCCGTCCGGCTGCTGCGCGCGGGGCAGTTGAGCAAGCGGGTGCTGCTGCTGCTGGCGCTGCGCCGGTCGGCACCGGAGCACGACGGCTACCGGGAGGCGTACGCCCGGGTGCGGGCGCTGCAGCGGGACGACCGGGACGGCTGGGAAGAGGTGCTGCTGCGGCCGGAGTTGGACGCCTGGGCGGCCGACTGTCTGCGCGGCGCGGCGGCGGGGGAGGCCGTTGCGCTCGGCGGGCTGGGCGAGTTCCTCCGGTCGGGACCGGGGCCGGCCCTCGTGCTGGAGTGCGACGGGCTGCGCTGGACGCCGTCGGTCGACCACGCCGGTCCGCGCCGGGTGGACTACGGGCGCCCGCCGGCCGGGCCGCTCGCGGACGCCGAACTCGCTCGCTGGGAGCGGCGGTTGGCCGAGGCCTGGGAGATCCTCGTGCGCCGCCACCGCCGTCATGCGCGGGCCCTCGCGGCCTGCGTGACCACCGTCGTGCCGCTGCTGCCGGCCCCCGGTGGGGAGGTCGTCAGCGCCGCCGCCCGGCGGGCGTACGGTGCGGTGGCGGCCTCGCTGCCGGACGATCCGGTGTTGCTCGCGCTCGCCCTGGTGCACGAGTTCCTGCACGTCCAACTCGGCGCGCTGATGGACCTGGTGCCGCTGCACCGCCCCAACGGTCCGGCGGTCTACCACGCTCCCTGGCGGCCCGACCCGCGTCCGGCCGGGGCGTTGCTCCAGGGGGCGTACGCGCACCTGGGTGTGGCGGACTTCTGGCGGGCGGAGGCGGCGGCCGGGGTGGCGGCGGGCGCGGGCGCGGCGCTCGGCTCGGGCGCGGGCTCGGGCGCGGCGCTCGGCTCGGGCGCCGGTGATGCGGCGCGCGCGGCCCGTGCGCACGGGGAGTTCGCGCGCTGGCGGACGCACACCCTGGCGGCCGGGCAGACGCTCCTGAGCTGCGGCGAACTCACGCCGGACGGGCTGGAGTTCGCCAGGGAATTGGTGCGGGCCGTGGGGGAGCTCGGCGAGCCGGGGGGAGTGAATCCGGGGGAATGAATCCGGTGAGGCGCAGGCTTGACCGGATGGCGCGCTTGTGGGGGTTCTCTGCCGGGCACTCCCGGGGTGTGCCCAGGCGGCGGTCCACCTGTTCGTCCTGGCGGCGGGCCACAATTTCGCCCTGGCGGCGGTCCGTGTTTTCGCCCCGGCGACACGCTTCGGCGTGCGCCACGGCGAAGCGCGCGGCGGCTGAACAGGTGAATTCTGGTGGTACGGCGCGGGCTGTGGTGCGGCGTCGGCCGCCTGGGGAGCCCAAGGTGACTCCGAACGTGCCGCGCGGAGTCTTCGAGGGCACTACATTGGTCGCAACCGGGTGGGCTTACCCACCCTCGGCAGGTCCTAACCGCGCCTAAGGAAACGAACATGACTCCGGTAACCAGCATCAGGCCGGCCGGCAAGCTCACTGACCCTCAGGAGACGCCGGAACGCCCCTCGCTCGCCGATCTCGCCGCGCTCGGCGCGGAAGAGCTCGCCTCCCGGCTCCAGCGCGCGCTCCCCGGCGCGGAATCCGGCCTCGTGCCGGTCGCTGCCTTCAACTCCTCGATCTGACCCGGCCCGGAACACCGGGCGGAACCCAGACCGAGCCGAACCGAACAGTCCCAGCTCCATGACGACGTCGACTCCGCTGCCGCTGACGCAGTTCGTGGTCAAGATGCACAGCAGGTGCGATCTGGCCTGCGACCACTGCTACGTCTACGAGCACGCGGACAGCAGCTGGCGTTCCCGGCCGAAGGTCATCGCGGACGGGATCCTGGCCAAGGCCGCCGAGCGCATCGGCGAGCACGCGGCCGCCCACCGGTTGCCCGCCGTCCGGGTCGTCCTGCACGGGGGAGAACCCCTGCTCGCCGGCCCGGACCGCTTGCGCCGCGCCGCCGAGGCGCTCCGGGCGGCGCTCCCGCCCGGCTGCGCCCTCGACCTGCGCATCCACACCAACGGCGTGCTGCTGAGCCGGGACTTCTGCGCGCTGTTCGCGGAGCAGGAGATCAAGGTCGGCATCTCGCTGGACGGCGACAAGGCCGCCAACGACCGCCACCGCCGGTTCGCCGACGGACGCAGCAGCCACCCGCAGGTGCTGCGGGCCGTCGCCCTGCTGAACGAGCCCGAGTACCGGCACCTCTTCGTCGGGCTGCTGTGCACGATGGACGTCGAGAACGACCCGGCGGCCGTGTACCGGGCGCTGGCCGAACTCCGGCCGCCCGCCGTGGACTTCCTGCTCCCGCACGCCACCTGGGACGAACCGCCCAAGCGCCCCGCCGCGCTCGGCGCCACCCCGTACGCCGACTGGCTGCTGACCGTCCACAGGCTGTGGGAAACGGACGGGCGGCCGTTCGCCGTGCGGACCTTCGAGTCCGTGCACCGGACCCTGCGGGGGTTCTCCAGCCTCACCGAGTCGCTCGGTCTGGAGCCCTCCGACCTGGCGGTCCTGGAGACGGACGGGACCTTCGAGCAGGCCGACAGCCTGAAGACGGCGTACGACGGCGCGCCCGCCACCGGGCTGAACGTCTTCGCGCACAGCCTCGACGACCTCGCCCGCCACCCCGGCATCGCCGCCCGCCAGTCCGGCCTGGCCGGACTGAGCGAGGCCTGCCGCGCCTGCTCCGTGGTGCGCTCCTGCGGTGGCGGGCTGTACGCCCACCGCTATCGGAGCGACGATGGAGGAGGCAGCTTCGACCATCCCTCCGTCTACTGCGGTGATCTCATGACGTTCATCAACGGCATCGCGGGGAGCGGGAGTTCCGCCGGAGCTCCGGAGGCCGGTGTTCCGGTGCAGGCGGCCGGGTCGTCGCGGCCCGGTGCCGAGCGACTGCTGCCCGGCGCGCTCACCCCGCCCCAACTCGACGAGCTCGCCGCCGGATACGGGAGCGCGGACACCATCGCCGCGCTCGGCCGCTCCCAACTCGCCCTCACCCGGGCGATGCTGGCCGCCGCCTGGGACGCCTCCGGACAGGGGCGGGCCGAGGCGTGGGCCCTGCTGACCGAGCTCGACGCGGCGGCCCCCGCCGCCGTGGACGCCGTGCTCGCCCACCCGTACGCCCGCGCCTGGGCCGCCTGCCGGCTCGCCGGGGACCTCCCGGTCGGGCTCGGCCCGCTGGCCGCGCTCGCCGCGGCCGCCGCGGTGCGGGCCGGGCGGGGCGACACGGTCGCCGTGCCCGTCCGGGGCGGCCGGCTGCACCTGCCGACGCTCGGCGGCCTCGCCGTACCCGACGGCGAGGCCGTGGTCACCGGACGGGCGGACGGCTTCCAGGTGCGGGCGTCCGACGGATCCGTGCACACCGTGCTCGACGAGCCGCGGTGGCGGATCCGGCTGGCCGACGGCTGGACGGTCGTCCTGGAGGACACCGACCCGCTGCGGGACAGCCACGACCACCCCGTCGCCGACCGCCTCTCCGAGAGCGAACTGCTCGACTGGACGGGCGCGTTGCGCGAGGCCTGGGAGCTGCTCGGGCGGGACCTGCCCGGGTACGCGGAGGGCATCCGGGCCGGCCTGACGACGATCACCCCGTTGCGGCCCGGCCCGACCGGCCGGGACGTCAGCTCGGCGGCCCGGCAGGCGTACGGCGCCGTCGGCATCGCCCGGCCCGCCACCGCGCCGACCCTCGCCCTGCTGCTCGCCCACGAGTTCCAGCACGTCAAGCTCGGCGCGGTGCTGGACCTGACCGACCTGTACGACCGCGGCGACACCGCGTTGTACTTCGCCCCCTGGCGGCCCGACCCCCGGCCGCTCGAAGGGCTGCTCCAGGGCACGTACGCCCACCTGGCCGTCACCGAGTACTGGGGCACCCGCACCCTCGCGTACGACGGACTGCCGGGCTCGGCCGCCGACCGGGCGCGGGAACAGTTCGCGCTCTGGCGGCGGTACACCGCCGACGCCGTGGAGCGGCTGGCGTCGTCCGGATCCCTGACCGGGACCGGCCTGCGCTTCGCCGACGGCATGCGTGCCACCGTGGCACCCTGGCTCGCCCTGCCGCTGCCCGCAGCCGCCGAGCAGGCGGCCGACCGGGTACGGCGGGAACGGGCCGGGGTCTGACACCTCCCACCCGCGCCGCCCCGGGACCTCCCTCGCCCGGGGCCCTCAACCCCGGGGAAACGCCATCCTCACCGAACCCCGCGCCGGCGGCGTCGCCGTCGCCACCTCCGTCCACCCCCTCGTCCGCGACCTCCTCGAGCTCGGGGTCCGTCCGGGCACGGTGCTGCACGTCCAGGCGTCCCTGCGCGCCCTCGGACCGGTACCGGGCGGGGCGGCCGGTGTGGTCGAGGCCCTGCTCGAAGTCCTGGGCCCCGACGGCACCCTGGTCGCCTACACCGCCACGCCCGAGAACTCCGCCACCTCCCGCATCCACCAGTCCGCCACCGCCGGTCTCTCCCCGGCGGAGGTGGCCGACTACCAGGACCGGATGCCCCGCTTCGATCCGGCCACCACCCCGGCCTCGCCCTCCATGGGGGCGCTGTCGGAAGCGATCCGCTCGTGGCCGGGCGCGCTGCGCAGCCGCCACCCGCAGACCTCCTGGGCGGCCGTCGGCCGGCTCGCCCGGGAGATCACCGCCCACCATCCGCTGACCTCCCACCTCGGCCCGGAGTCGCCGCTCGGGCGGCTCTACGAACTGGACGCCCGGGTGCTGATGCTCGGCGTCCCGATGGACCGCTTCACCGCGTTCCACCTCGCCGACCTCCGCATGCCCGACGTGCCGGTGCGCGAGTACCGCTGCGTCGGGGAGGACGGCTGGACGGCCTTCCGGACCGCCGACCTGGACGACCTCCACTTCGGCCGCCTCGGCGAGGAGGTCCTCCGGACCGCCCGCGGCATCACCACCGCCCGCATCGGCACCGCCGACTGCCGGCTCGTGCCGGTCCGGGAGGCCGTCGACCTCGCCGAGGCCGTCCTGCGGCGCGGCCGTCCCTGAAACCCGCTCCTTGTTCCCGCCGCCCGACAAGTGATCCCGCCGTTTCCCACCCCCCGCCCCCACACCCACCCCGCCTCCCCGCCCCCGCCCGCCCCCGTCGGCGCTTCGGCTCCGCCGAAGCGCCGACGGGGCCCCAGCCCCATCGCGTGCGTGAGAAGTCGGCCCGGCCGACTTCTCACGCACGAAGGGCGGCGGAAGGCCGGTCGGGGAACTCGACGGCGGACTCCCCGGCGGGCACCTTCAGGGCCGTGAAGTGGTCGCCTTGGAACACGAAGGTCTCTCGATCGGTGGCGTAGACGTTGGGGCAGTCGTCGTCGACACAGGTCGGCCCGTTGAACATGCCGGTGAGGCGCGTCAGTTGCGGGTTATCAGCCATGGTGACCCATCTGGGGCGAGTCCCCCCGACCCATCAGCGACGCTAGGGCTGCCGATGGCGCCTGTCCACGCGGCACCGGGCAGATTCCTGATCCGGAATAAGGATCTCGCTCCAGCAGCGTCCAGCTGTTGGACGGCGCCGAGGAGCCATGGTCTTCGGCGGCCGCTTGCGGGGAGCAAGAGGCCGCCGGGAAGGATCCGCTTCAGGGGTTGGCGGTGAAGTGGTCGAATTCGCCGGCCTTGGCGCCGTGGATCCAGGCGTGGAGCTTGGTGGGGGTGGTGGTAAGGATGGTGGTGGGGTCGTCGGACTCGCGGATGTAGATCAGCTCGTCGGCGGAAGCGATCTCGACACAGTTGGCCTGGTCGCTGCTGAAGCTGGACTTCTGCCAGTTGAGCTGGTGCATGGCTATCTTCCCTGGACCTTGTAGCGGATGTGCTGGATCAAACCCAACGAGTCCCGATCGGCGGGTGATGACGCGGATGTGGCGGCAGACAGGGGCGGAAGAGCCAAGCCCCTGAGTCGGTCGAACTTCCGGTCAAATGTTGTCACGACCTCAGGGTCGCCGATGAAGTTGGATCCATGGGGATGTTCGAGCAGCACCGTGCCGAGCCGGGCGTGAGCGCCACGGATGAGGAGGAAGGGTGTGTCGTTCGACGCGAACGTGGTGCAGTCGAACGGGAGGATCTGGATCGTCACGTTGGGCAGCCTGCTCATCTCGATCAGATGATTCAACTGGTCCCACATGACCGTTGCTCCTCCGTACATCATGTGCAAGGCCGCCTCGTGGATCACGGCACGGTACGGAGGGGCGTTCTTGCCCGTCAGAACCTTGTGACGTTCATGGCGGAACTCGACCTTCTTCTCGGTGTACCCCTGGATGACCTCGCTGTAGGCCTTGGTCTGCAAGAGGCCAGGGATCAGCAGGGATTCATAGTTGTCCAAGCCCGTGGCGCGAGCCTCCGCCTCGGCCAGGTCGAGGGAGCTTCGCGTGACGTGGGTCTTGAACTCGGTCCACCAACCCTTGCCCGAGCTCTCGCACATGGCGGCGAGGCCGGCCCGGTAGTCGGGGTCCGTGACGTCGCACAGGTCGAGCCAGATGTGCAGTCGCGGAAGGTTTAGGCCCATCCTGCCGGACTCGATATGGCTGACGGCGGGGCCCTTGACGCCGATCGCCTGCCCGATCTCCAGAGCTGAGCGTCCCGCTGCATCGCGCGCCCTGCGAAGCTCTTCGCCCAGCCTGCGCTGACGTTCGCTGATCCCGTTCCCGAATGCCATGGGCATACCTTCCTCGCAGGTATCGACCTACGGAAAGTGTATGGCCGTACGCGGAGCGTGTTGCCAGCTTTGCTGAGAATCACCTAAAGTTTCACTGCACTGCTCGCCGGATGAGGCGTCACGTCTCTCTGTGCGTAGCTCATTTGAGCTGATGGGAGATTCCCCATGTGTGACCCCAACCTCAACTCCCCCTCCCTCACCGTGTCCCGCGAGGTGTTGCGCGACGCGATGTTGCGCGCCGGGTACCCCGACTCCTCCATCGGGGACGCCGAACTCGCCCTCATGGAACTGGTGGTGAACGCGTGGCGGCACGGGATGACGCGCTCGCCCGTCGTCACGGTCGTCTACTCCGGCAACATCCTCCGTGTCTCCGTCGCGGACCGCAGCAGCGAGTTGCCGAAGTGTCAGAAGTTCGACCCGCAGGCCGAGTCGGGTCGCGGACTGCAGCTGGTGGAGGGGCTCACCAACCGCTGGGGCGCCGAATCGCAGGCGCTCGGGAAGCGGGTCTGGTTCGAGCTGGACTGCGTCGCGTGAGCGCCCTCCACCCCCTCGACCCGCGTGATCCCTCTCTCCATCGCCTCACCCGTCGGGATCTCACCGACCTGATCGTGGAGCTCCGCACCGAGGGTCGTGAGTTGGGTCTGCTCTGGCCCTCGGCCAAGCCCGGCGAGACCGTCTTGAACGGCCAGGTCCTCGTCTCGCTCGGTAGTGTTCCGGCCAGCACCCTGGTCAACCTTCTCTCGCTCGTCCGCGAGTTCAGGCGCCGCCAGGGGTAGGCGCAAAATGCGGGCCCCGTCCACTTGGCGGGGCCCGCGCCCGTGTGGTCAGGCCCTGAAGCCGGCCGCGAGGAGGTCGAGGCGGGCGAGTAGGGCATCGGCGAGCGAGTGAGACGCGTCGGCGGCGAGCCAGCGGCCCAGGGTCGTGATGTAGGTGTCGAACAGCAGGTCGGCGACGGCGGTCGGGTCCAACTCGGCGCGGATCTCGCCCTGTTCGCGCCCCCGGGAGGCGGCCGCGACGAATGCCCGGGGGGTCGTGGCGCCGAGGCCGAAGGCGGCGTGGAGCACTCCGCTGTCGTGGAGCTCCTTCGCCAGCGCGTACTCCCGCTCGTTGAGCTCGGCGAGGGCGCGCAGTGCGCCCGCGAGCGCCTCGGTGGCGGAGGCATGAGCCTCGTCCTGCCGGTCCAGTGCCTCGTGCCGCTGCTGGACCCAGGCGGTGACGAAGTCCTCCTTGCGGCGGAAGTGGTTGAAGGCCGTCTGGCGTCCCACGTCCGCGCGTTCGGCGATGTGGTCGTAGGTGGTGGCCGCGTACCCCTGGGTGGCGAACAGCTCCAGCGCTGCCGCCAGCAGTCGCTCCCGGGTGGCGGTGCGGCGCTGGTCGCGTCGGTTGGGTGAGGACACGGGGAAAGTGTACTTGAATCTATTAGTGGACTGGAGTACATGTTGAGACTCCAGTCCACCTAACGAGGAGGCCCAGTCATGGCCGTCCCGTACACCCTCGGCCTGCACGAGATCGCCCCGGACACCTACGCCTACCTACAGCCGAACGGCTCCTGGGGCCTGAGCAACGCCGGGCTGATCGTCTCCGGCGCCGAGGCCCTGCTCGTCGACACCCTGTTCACCGTCCCGCAGACCCGGGACCTGCTCGGCGCCGTCGCCCGGGCGCTGCCCGGGGCCGAGATCGGCACCCTGGTCAACAGCCACAGCGACGGCGACCACTGGTGGGGCAACCAGCTGCTCCCGCACGCCACGGTCATCGCCTCCGAGGCCGCCGCGGCCGACATGGGCCGCGACCACCTCCACGAACTGCTCGCCGCGCCGGGCGACCTGCCGCTCCCGCGCGTCGTCCAGGACATGCGGAAGGCCTTCGACTTCACCGGCATCGCCCCGACCCTGCCGAACCGGACCTTCAGCGGCGAGCTGGAGGTCGCCGTCGGGCGGCGCACCGTCCGGCTGATCGAGGTCGGCCCCGCCCACACCCGGGGCGATGTCCTGGTCCACGTACCCGACGCCGGTGTGCTGTTCGCCGGGGACATCCTGTTCATCGGCGGCCACCCGGTGATCCACAGCGGCCCGGTGGAGCGTTGGATCGCCGCCTGCGACCTGATCCTCGGCCTGGACGTCGAGACGATCGCGCCCGGGCACGGCCCGGTCGTCGGCAAGTCCGAGGTCCGCACCTTCCGCAGCTACCTGGAGCGGGTCCGCGACCACGCGGGGCGTGCCCATGCGGCGGGCGTCCCGGTGCTCCAGGCCGCGCGGGAGATGGACCTGGACGGCTTCGCGGACTGGGACGACCGGGAGCGGCTGCTGCTGAACATCGGTGCCGTGTACCGGGAACTGAACGGCGACGGCACCCCGGTCGAGGAGGAACTGCTGGTCGGACTGGACGAGTTCGCCGAGGGCCCCCGGCTGGCCCCGCGGCCCGCCGCCGAGATCGCCGCCCTCGCCGGACGCCTGGAGGGCCCCGCGGCCGCCCTCTTCGCCGACGGCACCGGGCCGCTGGCGGGCCGACCGGTGCTCAACGTCCTGGCCACCATCGGGCACCACCCCGAGCTGCTGATCGCCCTCGCGCCCCTGCTCGCCCAGCTCAACCAGGGCCTGCTGCCGTTCCGCGAGCGGGAACTGGCCGTTCTTCGCACCGCGCACCGCACCGGTTCGACGTACGAGTGGGAGCACCACGTCCGCCTGGGCGCGGCGGCCGGGCTGACCGGGGCCGAGATCGCCCGGGTCCCGGACGGCCCGGAGCATCCGGACTGGTCGGAGGCGGACCGCACGCTGCTGCGGGCCGTGGACGAGCTGCACGACGGGCACGCGCTCGCTCCGGACACCTGGCGGGCACTGGTCGAACGGCACTCCGAGGCGCGCGTGCTGGAACTCCTGGCGCTGGTCGGGACGTACGCGACGATCGCGGGCATCCTCAACAGCTGCCGCGTTCCGCTGGACGGCTGGCTGACGGGCGGGAACGCGTGAAGCCGCTGCGCGGGAACGCGTGAAGCCGCTGCGCGGGAAGTCGGCCGTCGCCCGTCCGACTTCCCGCGCAGGGCCCTGGCTACGGCGTCACCGGTTCCAGCCGCAGCGGCCGGCACGGCCAGGGCGCGGGCTCGGCGGCGCCGAACCAGACCCGGACGTCCTCGCCGGTGCGGACGGGCAACGTGGGGAAGTCGTTCTCGGCGTGCTCGGTGCGGTGCACCGCGTGCCCCGGGCCGAGGTGTCCGGCCGCGTAGGCGTCGAAGGCGGCAGCCTCGATGGGGTGGCAGATGGTGGCGAGCACCTCGCGGGCTCCCGCGCGCGGCGTGAAGCCGGGGCCGCGCAGCAGCAGGACGTCGTCGCTGTCGACCATGGTGGCGTTGGCCGCGTCGCGGTGCGCCAGCCAGACGGGGCCGCCGTAGAAGGCTTCCAGGGCGCGGCGGCGTTCGGGCATCGAGGGGAAGGACCGCATCCAGACGAAGCGGTCCGGGTCGTCCAGGTCGCGGAAGCGCCCGCCGAGGGTGATGCCGACCGCCTCCTGGCCGGTCACGAACTCGCGCTCGAACAGCTCGATCAGGGTCTCCCGGGTGCCGGGGTGCAGGGTGTACTGGCGGAGTTCGACGATGGGGTTCATGCGCCGAGCCCGTCGAAGGCCGCGCCGGTGCGGGTGAGGTCCATGGTCCAGTTGAGTTCCCAGCTGCGGCCCTCGTCGGCCGAGAACTCCTGCTCCCAGCGGGCGGTGTCCGGGCCGAGGCGGTGCCAGGTGAAGTGCACCCGGATCGGGCGGCCGCCGTAGCCGTCCTCGCCGTGGAAGTCGCCCCGGTCGCCGGTGAAGCCGCCGGTCACCGGCGGGTCCAGCCGGCCGGTGCGGCTGTCGGACCAGAAGATCGACCAGCGCCGTTTCTCGTGGTCGAACAGCCGCAGGGTGACGCCCCGGCGGCCGAGGGTGGGGAAGACGATCTCGTCGATGTTGCCCGCGCCGCCGAACAGCGGCCGGACCACGCAGTGTCCGGGGAACTCCTCCCAGGTGCCGCCGCCGGTGAGCGGGGCGGTGAGGCGGCGGTTGGCCACGTCCCAGGAGCCGTGCAGGAAGTCGAAGTCGTTCATGCGGGGAGGCTAGGGGCGCTCCACTGACATCTTCTGTCAGTGGAGACGGTGGAGATCGGGATACTGGCCGACATGCGCGCGAGTCGGCTGGTCACTCTGCTCCTGCTGCTCCAGAACCGGGGCCGGCTGACCGCCCGGCAGCTGGCCGAGGAGCTGGAGGTGTCCGTCCGCACGGTCTACCGGGACGTCGAGGCGCTCGCCGCCTCCGGCGTCCCGCTGTACGGGGACGCCGGGCACGCCGGGGGCTACCGGTTGGTCGACGGCTACCGGACCCGCCTCACCGGGCTGACCGCCGACGAGGCCCAGGCCGCCTTCCTGGCGGCGCTCCCGGGCGCCGCCGCCGAGTTGGGCCTCGGTGAGGCGCTGGCCGCCGCCCGGCTCAAGCTGCGGGCGGCCCTGCCGGCGGAGCTGCGGGAGGACGCCGGGCGGATCCAGGAGCGGTTCCTGCTGGACGCTCCCGGCTGGTACGGCGAGCCGGACCGCACCCCGCACCTGGCGGCCGTCGCCGCCGCGGTGTGGGAGCGGCGGTCGCTGCTCCTGCGGTACCGGCGCTGGCGGGCGCCGGAGGAGATCGAGCGGAGGGTGGAGCCGTACGGGCTGGTGCTCAAGGCCGGGCGCTGGTATCTGGTCGCCGCCGGGCCGACCGGGATGCGCACGTACCGCGTCGATCAGATCGTCGGACTGTGCGACCTGGCCGAGGAGTTCACGGTGCCGGCCGACTTCGACCTGGCCGCCCACTGGACCGGCTACCTCGCCGACTTCCGGGCCCGGCTGCACACCGGCGAGGCGCTGGTCCGGCTCACCCCGGAGGGCGCGCGCCGCCTCGGGGTGCCGGCCGGGGGCGACGGCTGGACGGAGGCCAGGGTGCCCATCGAGTCGGTCGACCACGCCCACGGGGAGTTCCTGCGGCTGGGCGCCGACGTCGAGGTGCTGGAACCGGCCGAGCTCCGCGACCGCGTCGCCGCGACGGTACGGGCCCTGGCGGCCCGCTACCAGGGGTGATCCTCAGGCGACGAAGTGGTCGAATTCGCCGGCCTTGGCGCCGCGGACCCAGGCGTTGAACTTGGTGCGGGTGGTGGTGACGACGAGGGTGGGGTCGTCGGACTGCCGGATGTAGACGTGGTCGCCCTCGGAGGCGATCTCGATCCACTCGTCCTTGCCGATGCTGGTGCTGGCCCGCTGCCAGTCGAGGTGTTCCACGAGTTCCCCCCTGGTGGTGGTGCGCGACGGCCGGAACGAGGGTACTGCTCCCAGTGCACGGGTGGCGACCTCGTTTCGGTCATGTCAATTCGTGCGAGACGTTGTGCTATTCCATTGGGGTGTCAGTCGTTCCTACACTGAAGCCCCGCCGCACGGGGGCTGCGGGAGGCAGGTTTGCCGACGGGCCCGGGGGAGGCGCGTGTGACTGACCGGGGCTGGGACGAGGACGACGCCCGGCCGTACTTCTTCCTCTCCTACGCGCACACCCCCAAGGCCGGTGCGCGGGGCGCGAGCGATCCGAACCACTGGGTCAGGCAGTTGTACCGGGATCTCTGCGAGGCTGTGCTCCAGCTGACCACCGTCCCGGACGGGGTCGCGGTCGGTTTCATGGACGAGTCCATGCACCAGGGCGAGTTGTGGGCCGAACGGCTGTCCGACGAGTTGGCGACGTGCCGGGTGTTCGTGCCCCTCTACTCCCCGAGGTACTTCAACAGCGTTCCGTGCGGCCAGGAATGGCATGCCTTCACCCGCCGGCCGGTCTACCCGGCGAACCTCGACTCCGAGCGCACCAGCGGCATCGTGCCGGTGCTGTGGGCCCCGATGAGCCGCTACCGGCTGCCGGACGTGGCCAGTGAACTCCAGTTCAACCACGCGAGTTTCGGCCCCGAGTACGCCACCGAGGGCCTCTACGCGCTCATGAAGCTCAGCTACTTCCGCTCCGCCTACGAGCTCGCCGTGCACCGGCTGGCGGCCCGGATCGTCCAGGTCGCGGAGGAGACGGTGATCCCGGTCGGTCGGCGGCTGGAGTTCAACGGCCTCCCGAGCGCCTTCAACGTCACCGCCCCGACCAGGCAGCTGCGGATCTCCGTACTCGCCTACCATCAGAACGAGTTGCCCGCCGACCGCAACCCCGACTACTACGGCGAGCGGCGCACCGACTGGCACCCGTACCGGCCGGTCGGCTCGCCGATCGCCCAGCACGCGGCCAGGCTGGCACGGCAGTTGGGGTTCCAGCCGACCGTGCACGAGTTCGACGACGAGGTCGAGTCGATCATCGAGGGAAACGCCGAGGCGCCCGGCCTGCTGCTGCTCGACCGCTGGGCGCTGCGCGACCCGCGCCGGCGCGAGCTGGTCCGGCGCTTCGACCGCTCGGACGCCACCTGGGTGAGCATCCTGGAGCCGTTCAACGGCGACGACCCGGAGTGCGCCGAACGCTCGGACGAACTGAACGACTTGAGCGACGAGACGCTGCGCATCACCCGGCGCGCGAGCCGGCCGAGCTTCCTCGGCGCGACCGGCCCGACCGGGCTGCACACCCTGGAGGACTTCGACGACGCCCTGCCCCGGGCGGCGATGAAGGCCAAGTACGCGTTCGAGGGCCGCACCCGGGCCGAACCGGAGGAGCCGCCGCCGCCCCGGCCGAGCCTGCGGGACGCGTTCCGGCGCCCGGGAGGCGGGTACGGACCGGACGGATCCCCGGCGGACCCCTTCGAGGACGACCAGGGCCACGACGGCGGCACCGACGGCAACGACCGCACCAACGGCAACGACCGCGGCAACGGCCGCACCACCCGTCGAAGTCGGACCAACGGCAACGACCCGTACCGCGAGCACGACCCGTACCGCGACGACGGCGATGAACCCGATGACGGGATGGCGCCCTTGGGAGGACGAGGACCGCGATGAACGACGACAACCGCACCAGGAACCTCCGCCTCGGCGGGCTCACCGCCGCCGACCTGGCCGCCCAGCGGGAGGCCGAGCGGCAGGCGGCGGAACGGGACCGCAACGGCCGGATCATCACCTTCTACTCGTACAAGGGCGGCACCGGCCGCACCATGGCGCTCGCCAACACCGCCTGGATCCTGGCCGCCAACGGCTTCCGCGTCCTCACCGTGGACTGGGACCTGGAGGCGCCCGGCCTCGCCAAGTTCTTCCACCCGTTCCTCGACCAGGCCTCGCTGGCCGGCACCACGGGCATGATGGACCTGATCGCCGAGTACCGCGAGGAGGCGTTGCGCCCCGTCGAGCACGCCGAGGGCTGGCACCTGGACTTCGCCCGGGTGCACCCGCACGCGCTCTCGCTCACCTGGCCGCACTTCCCGGCCGGCGGCAGCCTGGACTTCCTCTCCGCGGGCCAGTTCAACCGCGACTACTCCGAGGCCGTCACCCACCTCGACTGGGACATCTTCTACGACCGTTTCGACGGCGGGCAGTTCTTCGACGCCCTCAAGGCCGACATGGCCAAGCGCTACGACTACGTGCTGATCGACTCCCGCACCGGCCTGTCCGACATCGCCGAGATCTGCACCGTCCAGATGCCCGACGACCTGGTGGTCTGCTTCACCCTCAGCGACCAGTCCATCGACGGCGCCTCCCGGATCGCCCAGCACATCCACGACCGCTACCGCGAGCGCGGCATCCGCATCCTGCCCGTCCCGATGCGCATCGACGAGGGCGAGAAGGAGAAGGCGGACGCCGGCCGCGCCCTCGCCCGGGTCCGCTTCGACGGGCTGCCGGCCGGCCTGGACGGCGAGGAACTCGCCCAGTACTGGGGCTCGGTGGAGATCCCGTACCGGCCGTTCTACGCCTACGAGGAGATCCTCGCCACCTTCGGCGACCAGACCGGCACGCCCACCTCGATGCTGGCCGCCTGCGAGCGGCTCACCTCCATGATCACCGAGGGCCGGGCGGCCGGCCTGCCGCCGATGGACGAGGAGGTGCGGCTGCGCTACGTGGACGCGTTCACCCGCCGCCGCCCGTCCGTGCCCGCCGACCTCTACCTCTCCTACGTCCCCGAGGACCGGATGTGGGCGGACTGGATCGAGTCCGTCCTGACCAGGGCCGGCTTCCGGGTGCTGCCGCGCGACCTCAGCGCCGGCACCGATCCGCGCGAGGAGACCGAGCGCGGCATCGACTCCGCGTACCGGACGGTCGCGGTGCTCTCGCCCGCCTACCAGCGCTCCCCGCAGGCGCGGGCGCTGTGGGAGTCGGTGGTCAGCTCCGACCCCTCCGGCACCCGGCGCCAGCTGCTGCCGGTCCGCGTCGGCGACGTCCGGCTCACCGCGCCGTTCAGCAACCGCAACCCGGTCGACCTGGTCGGCCGCGACGAGACGCAGTCGATCCAGAGCCTGCTGCGCGCGCTCGGCCGCGGCGACACCCCGCTCGGCGACGCGCCCAGCGGCGGGCCGCGCTTCCCCGGCAGCAAGCCCTCGGTGTGGGACGTCCCGCCGCGCAACCCGTCCTTCACCGGCCGCGCCGCCGTGCTGGAGCAGCTGCGCAACCAGCTGCGCGGCGGCATGGCGGCCGTGCTGCCCACCCCGCAGACGCTGTACGGGCTCGGCGGCGTCGGCAAGACCCAGGTGGCGCTGGAGTACGCCCACCGCTTCATGTCCGACTACGACCTGGTCTGGTGGATCGACGCCGAGCAGACCGAGCTGGTCGCCCCGGCGCTCGCCGAACTCGCCCGCCGACTGGGGCTACGGGTCGGCGACTCGGTGACCGAGGCCGCCGAGGCGGCCAGGGAGGCGCTGCGGCGCGGCGTGCCCACCTCGCGCTGGCTGCTGATCTTCGACAACGCCGACGAGCCCGCGGAGATCCGCCGGTTCTTCCCCGGCGGCTCCGGCCACATCCTGGTCACCTCCCGCAACCAGGCCTGGACCGGGCACGCCGAGGCGCTGGAGGTCGACGTCTTCACCCGCGGCGAGAGCGTCGAGCACCTGTGCCGGCGCGCCCGCAGCCTCTCCCGCCCGGACGCCGACCGGGTCGCCGAGGCGGTCGGCGACCTGCCGCTGGCCGTCGAGGTGGCCGCCGCCTGGCTGGACACCACCGGCACCCCGGTGGACACCTACGTCTCCCAGCTGCACGCCGAGGCCGCCCGCGCCCTGGCCGTCGGCCGCCCGGCCGACTACCCGACCCCGGTCGCCGCGACCTGGAACGTGTCGATCGGACGGCTGCGCCAGCAGTCCCCGGCGGCCGTCCGGCTGCTCCAGCTCTGCGCGTTCTTCGCGCCCGAGCCGATTTCGATGAACCTCTTCTACAGCGACCAGATGATCCGGGCGCTGGTGAAGTTCGACGCCGACCTCAGCGACAAGTTCATGCTGGGCAAGGTGATCCAGGCGATCGGCCGGTACGCGCTGGCCAAGGTCGACGCCGGCAGCAACAGCTTCCAGGTGCACCGGCTCGTCCAGGCGGTGATCCGGGCCGGGATGACCGCCGACGAGCAGGAGGTCGCCGTCCACGAGGTGCACCGCATCCTCACCGGCGCCCGGCCCGTCCTCGGCGACACCGACGACCCGGCCAACTGGCCCGCCTTCGACGAGATCTGGCCGCACCTGTCGCCGTCCAAGGCGCACAACTGCGACGAGGCGGACACCCGCCAGCTGCTCATCGACCGGGTCCGCTACCTGTGGAAGCGCGGCGAACTCGACCGTGCCCGCGACCTCGGCCACGCCCTGGACGTGGAGTGGACCGGCAAGCTCGGCGAGGACGACCGGCAGACCCTGCTGCTGCGCTTCCAGCTCGCCAACGTGCTGCGCTCCCAGGGCAACTACGGCGAGGCGCTGGCCCTGGACGAGGACACCCTGGAGCGCCAGCGGGCCCTGCTCGGCGAGCACCACCCGTACACCCTGATGACGGCCGGCTCGCTCGGCGCCGACCGCAGGGCGCTCGGCCGGTTCCAGGCCGCTCTCGACCTCGACCGCGAGATCCTCGACCAGTTCCGCGAGTTGTTCGGCGACGACAACCCGCGCACGCTCTCCATGGCGAACAACCTGGCGATCGACTACCGGCTGGTCGGCGACAGCGAGGCGGCCCGCGAACTCGACCAGGAGACCCTCGACCGGCGCACCGCCGTCCTCGGCCCCAAGCACCCCTACACCCTGTCCACCAAGTCCAACCTGGCCCGCGACCTGCGCGAACTCGGCGACTACCGCGGCTCGGTGGACCTGCTCCAGGAGGTCACCTCCGACCTCGGCGACGTGCTCGACCCGGACCTGCCGGAGAACCTGCGCAACGCCAAGTCGCTGGCCGTCTCGCTGCGCCGGATCGGCCAGCTCGCCGAGGCCCGCCGGATCACCAAGGAGACCTACGAGCGCTACCTGGAGCGCTACGGCGCCGACGCCCCCGACGCGCTCGCCTGCGCGCTCAACCTGGCCGCCGACCACAGCGCCTCCGGTGACAAGGAGGCCGCCCGCGACCTCTGCTCCACCGTCTTCGAGGGCCACCGGCGACTGTTCGGCGACGAGCACCCGTTCACCCTGGCCTGCGCCAACAACCTCGGCATCTACCTGCGGGGCAGCGGCGACGTCCAGGGCGCCATCGAGCGCGGCCGGCTCACCGTCGAGGGGCTGACCCGCTCGGTCGGGCCGGAGCACCCGTACACCCTCAACGCGATGATCAACCTGGCCAACGCCTACGGCGACGACGGGCAGCTGGATCGCGCCGAGCGGCTCGGCCGGGCCGCCTACCAGGGGCTGTGCGACCGCTACAGCGCCCAGCACCCGGACGCGGTGGCCTGCGAGGCCAACCTGGCGATCACCCTGCGGGCGGCTGGCCGGCACACCCAGGCGGCCGAGCTGCGGGCGCGGGCGATCTCCGAGCTGATCCGGCAGGTCGGCGAGGAGCACCCCAACACGGTCTCCGCGCGCGGCTGGAAGCGGATCAACCGGGACCTGGAGCCGCAGCCGGTCTGATCGGGAGGACCAGGAGAGGGGCGGGTACGCTGCGAGACCATGAGCATCCCGCCCCCGGTCCTGGTCACCCGGCGCCTCGCCCCCGGCGTCATCGAGCGGCTCACCGCGCACCACGCCGTCACCTGCCACGACTCCGACCTGGCGATGGACCGGGCCGCACTGCTGGCCGCCGTCCGCGGGCGCCGGGCCGTGATCACCACCCTGGACGACCGGGTGGACGCCGAGTTCCTCGACGCGGCCGGCCCGCGGCTGGCCGTCGTCGCCAACCACGCCGTCGGCTACCACAACGTGGACGTGGCCGCCTGCGCCGAACGCGGCGTGCTGGTCACCAACACCCCCGGCGTGCTCACCACCGCCACCGCCGACATGGCCTGGGCGCTGCTGCTGGCCGCCACCCGCCGCCTCGGCGAGGGCGAGCGGCTGCTGCGCTCCGGCGCGCCCTGGACCTGGGCGCCGAACTTCCTGCTCGGCCTGGAGCTGGCCGGCACCCCGCTGGGCGTGCTCGGCATGGGCCGGATCGGGCAGGCGGTGGCCCGCCGGGCCCGCGCCTTCGACATGCCCGTCAGTTACCACAACCGCAGCGAACTGCCGCCCGAGCAGGCCGAGGGCGCCGACTGGAAGCCGCTGGAGGATCTGCTCGCCACCTCCACCGTGCTGGTCGTCACCTGCCCGTTCACCACCGCGACCCGGCACCTGCTGGACGCCCGCCGGCTCGCCCTGCTGCCGCGCGGCGCGGTGGTGGTCAGCATGACCGCCGGGGTGGTGGACGAGGAGGCGCTGGCCGCCGCGCTGGAGTCCGGCGCGCTGTTCGCCGCCGCCGTGGACAACTTCGAGCGCGAGCCGGCCGTCCCGTCCGCGCTGCTCGCCCAGGAGCGCGCGGTGCTCGCCCCGCACCTGGGCAGCGCCACCGTCCGTACCCGCCAGGCTATGGGCGGCCTGGCGGTGGACAACGTGCTGGCGGTGCTCGGCGGTTCGGCGCCCCTGACGCCGGTGCGGGCCTGACGCCGGTGCGGGCCTGACTCCGGTGCGGGCCTGACGGCGGTGCGCCCCTGACTCCGGTGCGGGCCTGACGCCGGTGCGCGCCTGAGCCCTGGTGCCTAGCCCGCCGCCCAGGCCAGGGCGGTGGTCATCACCCGGAACGCCCCGAAGTGGGCGGCGCCGGGCTCCAGGAACAGTTGGGCGTCCGGGATGTGGTCGGCCAGCCAGCGGGAGTGTTCGACCGGCGAGAACTGGTCGTCCGCGCCGTGCCAGAGCCAGGTCGGCACCCGGATCGAGCCGACCTCGAACCCCCAGTCGGCGGTGAAGGCCAGCACGTCGTCGATCCAGCCGTCCGCGCCGTGCCGGAACGCCTCCCGGTAGTTGCTCTGGAGCATCCGGCGCAGCCCGCTGTCGGCCACCACCTCCCGGTCGGCGGCGGAGAGCTCGGTGCGCAGGCCGTTCAGCAGCCGGACCGGGTCGTCCTTGATCTGCCGGGAGCGGAACTCCATCGCGTCGGCGATCCGGCCGTGCCCGCGCTCGGCCTCCTTGTAGGCGCGGACGTTGGACGGGGTCATCCCCGCGTACCAGTCCAGGCCGGCCGCGTTGCGCGGGGCCAGCCCGACCAGCACCGCGACCCGGCTGACCCGGTCCGGCAGCAGCGCCGCGCAGGCCAGCGCGTGCGGGCCGCCGCCGGAGCGGCCGAGCACCGCGAAGCGGTCCAGCCCGAACTCGTCCGCGATGGTGCGCACGTCGGTGGCCGCCGCGCTCACCCGGCGGCCGAACAGCCGGGTCGAGTCGCCGTAGCCGGGCCGGTCGAACGAGATCAGCCGGACGCCCAGCCGGTACAGCACGGTGCTGCGCGGGTGCGGGCCGACCCGGCTGCCGGGCATGCCGTGCAGCAGGAACACCGGACGGCCGCGCGGGTCGCCGAGGGACTCGACGGCGAGGGCGCGGTCGTCCGCCGTTTTGACCGTCCGTAACGACACCTGCGGCCTCCTCAGTGCTCCGGGTCGGTTGCGTGCTCCCGGTCGGTGGTGGTGCGCACCTCCCGGCGGGCCTGCCAGGTGGTGTGCTCGCGGGAGATCGCGTCCTCGGCGTCCCGGGCCAGGCGGGCCCAGACCTCCTCGGCCTCCATCGACTCCAGGTCCAGCTGGGCGAGTTGGCGCTGGATCTGCGCCAGCTCCTCGGCGGCCAGGGCGTACGCGGCCGCGAGCGGCCGGTACTGGCGCAGCTGCGCCCAGGCGGCGACCGACGCGGCCACCGCCGAGACCGTGCCCAGCGCGTCGTAGCTGAAGGCGCCGAGCGCCCGCAGCAGGGCGAGCACCAGGCCGAGCGCGGGCAGCAGCACGCCCAGCACTCCGGCCCAGTGCCCGGCGCGGGCGCAGTAGCGGGCCTTGGCGCGGTACCAGTCGTGCTGCAGCTGGATCCGCTCGGCCAGGTACACCTCGCGGCGCACCGCCAGCGGCTGTCCGCGCAGGTCGTGCATCGCCGGGGTGATCTCCACCCCGCCGTCCGGGACGGCGACCGGGCTGTTCCGGAACGCGCCGAGCACCCGGGCGAGTTGGAAGCGGTACAGGCCCTCGGCGTCCGGCAGGGCGCGCGGCGGGGGCTGGTAGGCGTCGGCCCGGACGGCGTACTTCCAGGCCAGCGTCTTCACCGACTCGGCGGCCGCCCGGCCCTCGTACCAGAGGCCCTGGGGGTTCTGCCGGCTGACCACCACCGCCAGCGCGATCGCGCCGAGGTAGGCCGCCGCCGCCGGCCACGCCCAGGGCTCGCCGTCGGCCGAGCCGGTCGCCGCGGCGGCCACCAGCAGGACCAGCTCCCAGGCGCAGAGCAGCACCGAACGCCGCTGCCCGCGCAGCGAGGCCGCGTCGGCGGCCCAGAAGAACTCGGGTAGCAGGTCCCGCTCGCGCACCCACCCGGTCCGTCCCGCAACAGACGCCATGTTCGGCCCCCACCAGTCGCTCCGGTCGCACCGCTCTCCTGCCCAAGGGGGCCGACCGGTACGCCTGGTGACGGCCGGTGCGGCCGGATGTGGCCGGGAAGGCCCGCTGCTTTGTCCGGTACTCCTCGTGTTCGCTCCTGCACCCAGCGTGCGGGGAGGCGGTGGGGGCGCGCGGCGGTCGGCGGGCGTGCGCGGGCGACCGGCCGGGGGTGGGCGGGGCGGCCCGACGGGTGCGGGAGGGGCTCAGTAGGTGTAGAAGACCCGGTCGGCGTTCTCGGCCATCTGCTTGGCGTTCCACTCGGTGCCGCCGGGGACGTTGCCGGAGCGGAACAGCGGCGGCGCGGGGCACTCCCCGGCGGCCGCCCGGTCGGCCAGCCGGCCGACCGCCGAGGCGACCACGGCCTGCATCAGCGCGCTGGTCACGATGGTGGACACCGGGCCGAAGGTGGTCTCGGCGCCGGGGTGGGTCAGCTCGCCGTCGCCGACCGCGATCTTGCTGTCCAGCACCACGTCGCAGTGGTCCTTCAGGTAGGTGCCGGTCGGGTGCGCCGAGGACACCTCCGCCGGGTACGCCAGCGAGGTCACGCCGACCACCTTGAGGCCGCGGTCCCGGGCGTACCGGGCCAGCTCGACCGGCATCACCTGACGGCCGGAGAGCGAGATCACGAACAGCAGGTCCCCGGTGGTGGCCGGGGTGAGGTCCAGGGTGGCGGTGGCCAGCCCGGAGACCCGCTCCAGCGCGCTGGACAGCGGTGCGGGCATCACCGTCACCCCGGCCATCCCGGGCACGTTCAGCAGGTTCATCGGGACCAGCCCGCCGGCCCGGTAGACCACGTCCTGGGCCGCCAGCGCGGAGTGCCCGGCACCGAAGGTGAAGACCCGGCGACCCTCGGTCATCGCCTCCGCCAGCAGCGCGGCGGCGGCCTCGATGGTGTCGGCCTCCTCCACGCGGACCCGCTGGAGGTGGGCGATCGCGGCGTCGAAGTACCGGTCGACCAGGTCGTTCATCTGGTGCCTTCGCTCTCTGCCGGGTGGGGGATCCGGCCGGGTGGGGTGGTCCAGGTGGTCCAGACCGCCGGTGGAGAAAGCTTCGGCGAGCACGGTCGCGCCCCGGCGGCACCGTTGTCAACAGGAACGAAACGGGCCTCCGGAGCCCCGGGGCGGGCCCGGTTGTCGGTCCCGTACGTCAGAATTGGCGGTGAGGACACCGAAGAACGGAGCCAGCGGCGATGTCTGGGCTGATCGACACCACTGAGATGTACCTTCGCACCATCCTGGAGCTGGAGGAGGAAGGCATCGTCCCGATGCGCGCCCGGATCGCGGAGCGCCTGGAACAGAGCGGCCCCACGGTCAGCCAGACGGTCGGCCGGATGGAGCGCGACGGGCTGCTCCAGGTCGCCGGGGACCGCCACCTCGAACTGACCGAGGAGGGGCGCCGGCTCGCGGTGCGCGTCATGCGCAAGCACCGCATCGCCGAGTGCCTGCTCGTCGACGTGATCGGCCTGGAGTGGGAGCAGGTGCACGAGGAGGCCTGCCGCTGGGAGCACGTGATGAGCGAGACGGTCGAGCGCAAGGTGCTCGCCATGCTCGGCCACCCCACCCAGTCCCCGTACGGCAACCCGATCCCGGGCCTGGACGAGCTGGGCGACACCAAGGCCGAGGGCGAGGGCTTCGACGCCGGGCTCGTCCCGCTGGACACCGTCAAGCCGGGCGAGGCCGGGGCCGACGTGGTGGTCCGTCGGATCGGCGAGCCGATCCAGACCGACAGCGCCCTGATGAGCACCCTGCGCCGGGCCGGCGTGCGGCCGGGTTCCACGGTCAAGGTGAGCGCCGGCGTCGGCGGCGTGCTGGTCGGCACCGGGGACAACGCGGCGGAGCTGGGCAAGGACATCGCCCAGCACGTCTTCGTCGCCCAGGCCTGAGCCACGTCCGTCGTACCGAGAAGGGGCCCGCTGCTCTCCACGCAGCGGGCCCCTTCGCCCTCCCCGTTCCCTCCCCGCTCCCTCCCTTTCCCCTCCGCCCCTCCCGCTCCCCTCCACCGCCGCCGCCCGGCTTCCCCGTCCGAGCGCCCCTGCCGGCGTCCCCACACATCGCAATTCCTCCCCTCGGCCGATCATGGCAATCCTTGAGTGCTGTCACTCGTACGAGGGGCTTTGTCGGTTGACCAGCGGGTACACGGAAGCCTTATCCGGACATGCGTATGACGGGCCCCGCCCCCGGTGGGAGACAAGGCCCGTCACGTGCGCGCGTTGTGTCGCGCGGTGCACGCCCTCACCCGATCGGCAGAGGGCGGCCGTTCCGGGGCCCGCAGGAGCGGGCGGAACTCAGCCCACCGGCGCCGGTTGGGCGGTCCGGGCGGTCCGGGCCGAGGGCGTCTCGCGGCCGCAGGCGTACGCCAGCGGGCTGATCAGTTCGGCGGCGTCCGGCAGCCAGCGGTTGAGCGCGGAGGGGGAGCGGGCCCACTGGGCGTACCCCAGGGAGCCGATCCTGGACGGCGGGGCGACCGTCCAGTCCCCCTCGCCGCGGGCGACCAGGTCCAGCCGGCCGGGCGGCCAGCCGAGCCGGCGGAGCATCTCCGGGAGCCTGGCCGCGCCTCCGGGCAGCACCAGGAAGTGCAGCCGCCGCCCGATCCGCCCGGGCGCGGCGGGCTGGACCACCACCGGGCCGAGCTGGAGGTCCATCCGCTCCATCCGGGCGAGCGCCAGGCAGCCGGCCGTCTCCGGGACGTCCAGGACGTCGAAGGAGCGCCCGGTGGGCAGCAGGACCGACGCGTCGGGCCGCTCGGTCCACCAGCTCCGCACCGCACCGGGGCCGGAGCTCGCCTGCCTCGCCCAGTCCGGGTCCAGCGGGTGGGCGCCCGGCAGGGTGCAGCGCCGGTCGCCGCAGGAGCAGCGGACTCCGCCGTCGCCGTCGTCGTCGACCAGCCAGGCGCCCGGGGCCACCTCCCAGTGGCGGGTCTCGGCGTAGCCGACGGCTTCCACGAGTAAGAGGGGCGGGTCGGCCCTCTCGTTCCGGTCCTGGGCGTCGGGGATGTCTTCCACGGGGTGCTCAACTACCGTGTGTGAGGCTGGTTACGGCCCGATGGCGCCCGGTTGGGCGTATCCCGGCAACGTCACCCGTTCCGGTTAGTCGGCCGAGTTGAAGGGGCTGAGGGCAGGCGCAGCGGGGGCGCACAGGAGCATTTCCCGGGGCGCAAGGGGGGTGCGGTTCGTCACCGTGGGTATCCCGCTGGCGTTGCTGATCGCTAACCTTGTGTCAGATTCCTTGGATGGTCGGACAGTCGGCAACAGATCAGCAGAAGCGTCGCCCGCCGGCCGGGACCGGAGGGTGTGGGGAGGCGAAGCCCAATGGCCGCGAGACCACTCGTCGCACGACAGCCCAACGAGCGTCTGCAGCAACTGATCCAGGAGGCCAGCTGTTCCAACGCCGGCCTGGCCCGGAGGGTCAACCTCTGCGGCGCCGAACACGGGCTGGACCTTCGGTACGACAAGACCTCCGTGGCCCGTTGGCTGCGCGGCCAGCAGCCGCGCGGGCAGGCGCCGGCCGTGATCGCCGAGGCCCTGGGCCGCAAGCTCGGCCGCAGCGTGTCGGTCGAGGAGATCGGCATGGCGGACGGCAAGAACCTGAGCTCCGGCATCGGGCTCCAGTTCGCGCCGACCATCGGTGCCGCCCTGGAGCAGGTCTGCGAGCTGTGGCGCAGCGACGTCGGCCGGCGGGACTTCCTGACCGGTGCGACGGTCGCCGCCTCCGCGCTGGTGGAGCCCAGCCGGGACTGGCTGATCACCCCGCCGGACCCGGTGGTGGCGCGGACCGGCGGCCCCCGGGTCGGCCCGACGGACGTGGCCGCGGTCAAGGCGACCACCGCGATGCTGGTCGACCTCGACCATCGCTTCGGCAGCGGCCATGTGCGCCCGGTGGTGGTGCACTACCTCAACTCGGTGGTCTCCGGCCTGCTCGGCGGCGCCTACCGGGAGGAGACCGGACGCCAACTCTTCGCCGCAGTGGCCCGGTTGACCGAACTGGCCGGCTACATGGCGGTGGACACCGGGCAGCCCGGGCTCGCCCAGCGCTACTACATCCAGGCGCTGCGGCTGGCCCAGGCCGCCGACGACCGCGGCTACGGCGGCTACGTGCTGGCGGCCTCGATGAGCCACCTGGCGGCGACCCTCGGCAACCCGCGGGAGATCGCCCAACTCGCCCGCGCCGCACAGGAGGGCGCCCGCTCGGTGGCCACCCCGACGGCGATGGCGATGTTCTACGCCGCCGAGGCCCGCGGCCACGCCCTGCTCGGCGACGCCCGCTCCTGCGAGGCGGTGTCGGCCAGGGCGCTGGAGATGATGGAGAAGCGCCGCCCGGAGGACGACCCGGACTGGATCGCCCACTTCGACGACGCCTACCTCGCGGATGAACTGGCCCACTGCCACCGGGACCTGGAGCAGGCGGGCCAGGCCGAGCACTACGCCCGCCGGGCGCTCGACCTGCACCCGCCGACCAGGGTCCGGCGCCGCGCGGTGGACCTCGTCCTGCTGGCCACCGCCCAGCTCCAGCAGCGGGACCTGGAACGCGCCTGCGAGACGGGTGCCCAGGCCGTCCGGCTGCTCAGCGGGCTGCGCTCCAACCGGGGCGTGGAGTACCTGGACGAGTTCCGGCGCCGGCTGGAGCCGTACCGGGAGCAGCGGGTGGTCCGCGAGTTCCACGCCCGGGCGGACGCCGAGGCGGCGTAGCGTCGGTCTCCGCGGCTCCTCCCCGTCCTCGGGGCCCGGGCGGCGGCCCGAGCCCGGGGCGGCCGCGGATCGTCTGTGCAGGGAGCGTGATGGATGTCCCGCCCACGTGGTCACCCGGTGAGGCGAACCGGTAGCGTGGGCGCGACGTCCAAGGAACTGTGATGCTCCCAAGAACCGACGAGATGTGGTCCGCCATCAGTGCGCGGTCCTGCACAGGTGAGGAATCGCGTTGAGTCAGCGCCGCTCGTACCCGAACTCCGGTGACTTCAACCTGGACGACCTGTTCCGCCCCGAGCCCGGCCAGCCCGGCCAGCCCGGCCAGCCGCAGGCCCACTCGGCCGTGCCGCCGGTGGGGCAGCCTTCCGGGCAGCCGGAGTACCTCGGCGAGGGTGCGCACGCGCTGCCGACCCAGGCCATGCCCGCGCAGCCGGCGCCCGGGCCGGGTGCCTCGTGGGGTGGGCAGCAGCCCGGTTACGCTGCCCCGCAGCCCGATCCGGTCCCGGAGACCCAGTACCTGCCGCCGTACCCGGCCGGCGACCCGCAGGCCGGCTACCCGGCGGCGCAGGCCCAGCCCGGCTACCCGCAGCCGCAGCCCGCGCCCGGCTACCAGGCCTACCCGCCGGCCGCGCAGCCGCAGCCGGGCTACCCGGCCCAGGACTACCGCCAGGGCTACGCCCCCGAGCAGGGGCAGAGCTACGGCCAGGGCTTCGAGCAGGGCTTCGGCGCCACCCAGGCGGGTGCTCGGGGGCGCGGCGGCCGCCCGTCCAACAAGCTGATCGTCGGTGGTGTGGTGGCGGGCTGCGCGGTGGCCGGCATCCTGGTCGCGGTGCTGATGGGCGGCGACGACGCCAAGGACGACAAGAAGTCCACCCCGGTGGCCGCCACCGCCAGTACCGCCCCCACCGCCGGGACACCGAGCACGAGCGGCTCCGGCGCGGCCGTCGACCCGGACGTCAAGGCCCAGGCGCAGCCGCTGTCGGACCTGCTGGGCACCGCGAGCGACAGCCGCAGCGCGGTGGTCTCCGCGGTCGCCTCGGTGCAGAAGTGCGACAAGCTGCCCGAGTCCCAGCAGGCGCTGTCCGGCGCGGCCGGCAAGCGGCGCGAACTGCAGAGCAAGCTCGGCCAGCTGAAGACCGACAAGCTGCCCGGCGGCCAGCAGCTGGTCGACCAGCTCAACGCGGCCTGGACGGCCTCGGCCCAGGCCGACGACGAGTACGCGGCCTGGGCGCAGGACGCCCAGGGCTCCTGCGACGCGAAGAAGCAGGACAACCAGCACTACAAGAACGCCGTCCAGGCCAGCGGCATCGCGACCACCGCGAAGAAGCAGGCCGCCACGCTCTGGAACGCGATCGCCGCCCAGACCGGACTGCCCAACCGGAGCGACGGGGACCTGTGAGCGACCGGGGCCTGTGAGCGACCGGGCCGTGTGAACGACGAGGGGGACGGGCCCGAAGGCCCGCCCCCCTCCCGCCCCGGCGCGCGGTCCGCGTCAGGCCGGCGGGCGGCCCCCGGTGAGTGCCCAGCGGATGTCCACGAAGCCCGGCTGCTGCAGGGTCATCCGGCCGTTCTTGACCACCTGGTAGGTGACCCAGGTGTTCACCAGCCGCGGCGACCCGCTGCTGGGCAGCATGTTGGTGGTGCCCCAGTTCAGCGGCGGGGTGATCCCGACATCGATGCCCTCGCCGCTGTCCAGCAGCGAGGAGACGGCCTTCGGGGTGACCGGCTTCCCGGCCTCCGCCAGCTTCTGCGTCGCCGTCCGGAACACCTCGTACGCGACCCAGGTGGTCTGCACGCCGGGGTCGGAGACGTCGATGGAGTGCCCGCCGGTGGTGTCGGTGCGCACCACCGCGCGCAGCCCGTCCCAGATCTTCGCGGACTCCGGCGGGTACCAGCTGGTGACGTAGGCGCCGCCGAGCGGGCCGGTGTCGCCGCCGGTGGAGTCCACCACCGACTGCTGGACGCTGCCGATCACCGAGGCGATCCGGGTGTTCTTCACGCTGACCCGCCGGTAGGCGTCCAGCAGGTTGCCGGTCGGCTCGGCGGCCAGGGCGCTGGTGATGCAGTTGCCCTGCTCGTCCTTGCCGATCGCCTTGCGGATCACCGGGGTGTAGTCGGAGGACTGCTCGGGCGCCTTGACGTCCGTCAGCTTGATCCCGGCCGGCCGCAGCGCGGTGCCCAGGTAGCCGAGCAGGTTGTCGCCGGCCGGGGTGTCAGGGCGGATCAGGGAGACGGCCTTGCAGCCGGCGTCGACCAGCTGGCGGCCGTTGCCCGCGATCAGCGCCGGCATGCCGCCGTCCACCGGGTAGGACAGCGGGCTGGAGAACTCCGGCTGGGAGAGCCCGTAGCCGCCGATCAGCGGGATGCCGGCGCGCTCCAGCACCGGCATGAACGCCTCGCCCCACTGGCTGTAGGAGCCGATCACGGCGACCGCCTTGGCGTCCACCGCCTGCTGGGCACAGGCGCGGGCACCGTCCGCGGTGTTGTGCTCGTTGCAGGTGATCACGCGCAGCCGGTGGCCGTTCAGTCCGCCCTTGGTGTTGACGTCCTGGCCGATGGCGGAGGCGAGCGCCGTCATGCCGGGGCGGTCGGCGGAGCCCGTGCCGGCCGGGGCCCAGGTCATCACGGTCAGGTCGTTGCCGCTGGTGGAAGCATCGGCCGAGCCGCCGCACGCGGAGGCCGAGAAGAGGGTGGGGAGCAGGGCCGCGGTGGTCGCGGCGGCTGCGATCGGGCGTCGGCGGCGGCGTCGCACGACCTGGGGACGGGCCTGGAAGGAGTCCCTTCGGCTGGTCATCGGTATTCCCTCTCTGGGCGCCCTCCGGCGCGCCGGAGCAAGCCAAGCCCCGGTGCCACAAGTCGAGAGGGCCGAAGTGCGAACGGATGGCGAACGGCCGCCGAACTCCGAGGAGGTACGCGTGTAGATCGCGAGTGGAGCGCGAACAGACGGGGAACGTACGATCGTTCACCATGTCCGCCAGCACAGAATCTTCGTATCGGTCTGCCCGAAACACTTCTCGTCCGAGCCACCGCTCAAGCACGATGGGCGGCATGCCGCTCAACGACCTGCCCTGGTGGCGCTGGCGAGCCCGACTGCGCTCGGCGCTGCACATGCTGTCCGACCCCGGTTTCCAGCAGGACACCTGGCTGACCGGCCGGGAGGGCTACGGCGACGTGACCGACGCCGTCTACCGGCTGGTCGAGGACACCTGGCTGGACCGCTGGTCGGCCGAGAAGTACGTCGGGACGATCTTCCGCGACCCGGCCGAGGCCGCGCTGGTGGACGTCGCGGTGCTGCGGGCCGTGCAGATGCTGCACGAGGTCGGGGCGGACGCGCCGGCCTCCGCCTACCTCGGCCACCCCGGCTGGCCGGAGACCGTCCGGGCCGCCCGCGAGGCGCACGTCGCGCTGGCCACGGGCGACGGGGACGACCCGGACGCGCCGCCGAAGTCGCTGGACGTGCTGCGCATCCTCACCCAGGTCTGACCTCCGGACGCCCGCCGTCCCGCAGTACGGGCAGCGGGGCGGCAGGTGTCCGGGATGTGACACGCTGGACCATCCACGCACGTCACGACCTCAGAACGGGATACCCCCAGTGGAACAGCAGCCGGCCGGCGCCCAGTACGTCCTCACGCTGTCCTGCCCCGACAAGCAGGGCATCGTCCACGCGGTCTCCAGCTACCTCTTCATGACCGGCTGCAACATCATCGACAGCCAGCAGTTCGGGGACGGCGACAGCGGGCTCTTCTTCATGCGGGTGCACTTCTCCGCCCCCGAGCCGGTCACCGTGGACAAGCTGCGGGCCAGCTTCGCCGCGATCGGCGCCTCCTTCGGGATGGACTGGCAGATCCACCCGAGCGAGCAGCGGATGCGGATCGTGCTCATGGTCAGCAAGTTCGGGCACTGCCTGAACGACCTGCTCTACCGCACCCGGATCGGCGCCCTGCCGGTGGAGATCGCCGCGGTGGTCTCCAACCACACCGACCTGCGGGACCTGACCGAGAGCTACGGCATCCCCTTCCACCACATCCCGGTCACCAAGGACACCAAGGCCCAGGCCGAGCGGCAGCTGCTCGACCTGATCGCGGCGGAGGACGTCGAGCTGGTCGTGCTGGCCCGCTACATGCAGGTGCTCTCCGACCAGCTGTGCACCGAGCTGTCCGGCCGCGTGATCAACATCCACCACTCCTTCCTGCCGAGCTTCAAGGGCGCCAAGCCGTACCACCAGGCACACGCGCGCGGCGTGAAGCTGATCGGCGCCACCGCGCACTACGTCACCGCCGACCTGGACGAGGGCCCGATCATCGAGCAGGAGGTCGCGCGGGTCACCCACGACGTCAGCCCCGACCAGCTGGTCGCGCTCGGCCGGGACGTCGAGTGCCAGGCGCTGGCCCGCGCGGTGAAGTGGCACAGCGAGCACCGGGTGCTGCTGAACGGGACCCGTACGGTCGTCTTCGCGTAGGCCTTCGAACCTAGGGCCGGGAGAGCAGCGGGAGCGCGTGCAGCACTTCGCGCACCGCGGCCCGGTCGCCGTGCTCGCCGACCGGCAGCCGGTCCGGGTCCCGGTGCGCCGCGGCGAGCTGGCACAGCTCCAGGCCGTCCAGCACCATCGAGGCCACCGGCTCCCCGCCCGCGCCGCCGGTGCGTTCGTCGCCGTCGAGGGCGATCAGCCACTCGCCGCCCGCCGGGCCGTCGACCATCAGCCGCACCCGCCGGGCCGGGCGGACCCCGCCCTCCGGCAGGCCGGGCGCCCCGGCGTGCTCGGGCCGGGCCGCGCGCAGCCCGGCCAGTGCCCGGGGGAGCAGCCGGACCACCAGCTCCACCATCTGCCGCAGGTGCTGCGGCGCCGGCGGGTCGTACGGGTAGGCGACCGCCCTGGCCACGTCCTCGCCGTGCACGAAGCACTCGAAGGCGCGGTCCACGAAGGCGTCCCGCAGCGGCAGCACCGCGAAGCCGTAGTCGACGGGGGTGTTGCCCTGGGGCGCGAGCGCGGCGCTGCGCACCAGGTCGTGGGCCTGCCGCCGCCAGCGGGAGCGCACCGACTGCGGCGCCAGGCCGCCCTGGTCGGCGATCAGCCGGGCGGTGCGCGCGGTGATGGTGTCGTACGGGCCGCGCTGCGGCGGGACGCGCGGCACGGCCGACCCGGCGGCCGGCTCCTGCGGCGGCACCCGCCGTCCGGCCGGCGCGGCGGGCAGGCCGGGGAGGGCCGGCACCGGGTCGGGCAGGCCGAGCGCCAGCGCCAGGAAGCCGTCCACCGCGGTCAGGTGGCCCAGCACCTCGGCCGGGCGCAGCCGCTCGGTGCCGCCGTGCCACGGCAGTTCGGCCACCTCCAGCCACTCCTCCGGGCCGAGGTCGCGCAGCAGCGCGTCGAGCTTGGCGGTCTCCGCCGTGTACGGCATGCCCCAGGCGGGGACGGGCAGTTCGGCCGGCCGGCGGGCCAGGCACCAGTCGAGCACCTGCTGGCGCAGCGGGCCCGGCTGGTCCAGCGGCTCGTCCAGGGAGAGCCAGCCGGCCGCCTCGCGCAACCGGGCCGCCTCCTCGGCGCACTCCCGGCAGTCGCCCAGGTGCTGCTCCAACTCGGCGGCCTCGCGGGCCGGGCAGGCGCCGAGGGCCCACGCGCCGAGCAGCGAGCGCAGGGCGTCGTGCCGCTCCTCTGTGCTGCTCACGTCTCCCCGTTCCCGTCCCCGGCCGCGGCCTGGCGGGCGCGCTCGTCGGCCAGTTCGGTGGCCAGCAGCTCCAGACCGAGCCGCATCCGCTGCTTGGCGGCCTGCTCGCTGATGCCGAGCAGCCGGGCCGTCTCGCGGTAGGTGCGGCCGTCGTAGTACGTCACCGCGATGGTCTCACGCAGGGGTTGGGGCAGGGAGTCGACCACGTACTGGACCCGGGCGGCGGTGGCCACGGCGCGTATCTCGGCCTCCGCGCCCGGTGCCCGCTCGGCGGCCCGCCGCGCCCGCAGCCGTTCGACCGCGCGGTGGTGGGTCAGCGCGCCGAGCCAGGAGCGCAGGGTGCCCCGGGCGGGGTCGTAGTCCTCGGGGTGCTCCCAGACGTGGGCGAAGATCTCCCGGGTGAGCTGGGTGGCGGCGGCCTGGTCGGCCAGTACCCGCCCGGCCAGGCCGTGCACCATCGGTGCGAGCTGGTCGTAGAGTTCGCCGAGCGCCGTCTCCTCGCCGCGGGCGAGGCGGCGCTGCAACTGCTCGTCCCAGCGCGGGTTCCGTTCCGGGGTGGCCATCGGGAAACCACCCTCCTGACCGGGTTCGCTGGCGTACCCAACGGTATCTTGCGGCCGGGTGGCGCCGGGAGCGATTCCGGCAAGATCGGAACCGTTCCGAGCGTTTCGCCCTCCTCATGGGTGGGCCCTCCGGTAGGGAGGTGCCGCACGCCTTCCGGCTCCCGGCCCGGGGGAGTGGCCGGGGTGCGTCCCGGGGTCGCCCGGGGCCGTTCGGGGTGCCGCTGTTCGACAGCCGTCGGACACATGTCGCACGGGTGGTTCGCGAGTGGCGGGCGGGGCTCGCGCGACGCGCGGCGGTAGGTTCCCGACGGCGGGACCGGCAGGTCGGCCCGGGCCGGACGGTCACCGGTGCGAGGCTCGCGAGAGTGAGCGGGACAGTATGCACTCCCCTGTCGCCCGATCGCCGGAATATGCCCGAAGCGCTTGCTGCTGTCGGTCCCCCCGCCCATCCTGAGGCGTATTCGTGTCGCGGCCGGTACCCGACCGACGAGGCGGCGCGGACGAGTGGGCGCGGGCGGACGGATCGGGCGGGCGCCCGGGTGCGGCTCGGGTGGCACCGGGCGACGTGCGAGGGCCCGCCGGCCGATCCGGCCCGATCGGAACTAAGGCCGAACTGCGAGTGCGGGTGGTGGAGCGGTGCAGGTTCTTCAGGTACAGCTGGCGGTCCAGGCTGACCCCGCCGAGGTCGGCCGGGCCCGCCGGTGGGTGCGCTCGAGGCTGCTGAACCACGGGGTGGACCCGGACGCGCCGATGGCCGAGACGGTGGTGCTGGTGGTCTCGGAGCTGGTGACCAACGCCGTGGTGCACACCGGCTGTCCGGCCGTGCTGAGACTCTGTCTTCCGGTGGCGGACGGGAGCGGTGAGGGCGGGCCGGCCGCCCCGCTGCGGGTGGAGGTCGCCGACGCGAGCCAGGCCGCCCCCACCCCGCGGCACGCGGGCGCCGACCAGGACGCGACCAACGGCCGCGGCCTGGAACTGGTCGAGCTGCTCTGTGAGCGCTGGGGCTGGGACCCGGAGGGCTCGGGCAAGCGGGTCTGGTGCGAGATCGGCCGCGACGCCCGCCCGGCCGATCCGCTGGCCGACGTGGACTGGGCGGCATTGGCGCAATAGCGGCTTTCGCGGCGGCCGGCGGACGGTGCCCGACCCCGGTGCTGATCACCGGCCGAAAGGTGACGCAACCATTCCGAATTTCGGACTAGCCATTGACGTGACGTATCCGACTGATCACGCTTGGGTGCGGCGCTCCGTCGCGAGGGGACGCCGAGGGGACGTCCGTCCACCGCCGCGGTGCTGCTGTCCAGGGGATTCGTGCCAGCAGGGGGGACCGCGGACGGCCGGTCGCGGGCCGCTCCTCGGCGAGTGCGGAGGGTGCGGCGCGGGTTCAGGGCCCGCGCGCCGTGTTTGGATGGCGGCCTGCCGTGCAGTGCCGGAGGCGCGTGCGGCCTGCCGCCATCCAAGGCGCCGTCGGGGAACGACGAGATCCGGCCACCGGTGGCCCGGTTCCCCGGCCGCGCTCAGGAAGCCTGCCGGGCAGGGTCTTCGGGGAGGGCGAGGCCTTCGGGAACGGCGCGGAAGGTGCGCCGGTAGGCGCTCGGCGCGACGTCCAGCCGGCCGCGCAGCTGCAGCCGCAGCGAGGCGGCGGTGCCGAATCCGGACTCCCGGGCGACCTGGTCGATCGTCAGATCGGTCCGTTCCAGCAACTGCCGGGCCCGCTCGGTGCGCTGGGTGGTGATCCACTGGCCGGGGCTGGCGCCGGTCTCCTCGCGGAAGCGCCGGGTGAAGGTCCGGACGCTCATCCCCGCCCGGTCGGCGAGCCGGCGCAGCGCCAGCGGCTCGTCCAGGTGCTCCAGCGCCCAGGCGCGTACCGCGGAGGTGCCGCTGCCCTCGGCGTCCACCGGGCTCGGGGCCTCCACGTACTGCTTCTGGCCGCCCTCGCGCCACGGCGGCACCAGGCAGTTGCGGGCCACCGCGTTGGCGACCGCGCTGCCGTGGTCGCGGCGCACCACGTGCAGGCAGAGGTCCACCCCGGCGGCCACCCCGCCGGAGGTGAGGACGTCGCCGTCATCGGTGTAGAGCACGTCGGGGTCCAGCCGCACCCGGGGGAACAACCGGGCGAAGTGATCGGTGTAGCGCCAGTGGGTGGTGGCCGGGCGGCCGTCCAGCAGGCCGGCGGCGGCCAGGACGAAGGACCCGGTGCAGATCGACATCAGCCGGGTGCCGGGCCGGATCCGTGCCAGCGCGTCGGCCAGGGCCGGGGTGAAGCAGGCGTCGGCGACGTCCGGGGCGGAGTCGGCGGACGCCGGGATCAGCACCGTGTCGGCCCGCTCCAGGAGTTCGGGCCCGTGGTCGACCAGCACCCGGAAGTCGGCGCTGGTGGTGACCGGCCGTCCGTCCAGGGTGCAGGTGGCCACCTCGTACAGCGGCCGGCCGGCCGGGTCCCTGGCGCCGCCGAAGATGCGGGCGGGGATGCCGAGTTCGAAGGCGATCACGCCCTCCAGTGCGAGTACTGCGACCAGGTGTGCCATGCCGTCCCCTCGGGCGTCGGTGGGTCCGGGCCAGGCTACCGCGGCCATTGGCCCGATTCTTGCGAAAGCTGTCGTTCAGGCCACTCGTCCGGCTCCGGGCCGCCCGGAACACTCGTCCGGGTGACCGAACGCAGCGCCCCCGCCCCCACCGTCCCCCGCTCCGAACCGTCCGCCCCGGCCCCACGCCCCCGGGTGCACTACGCCTGGGTGGTGGCCGCCGTCTCCCTGCTCGTGCTGCTCGGCTCGGCCGGCTTCCGCTCCACGCCGAGCCTGATGATGGACGCCCTGCACAACGAGTTCGGCTGGTCGCTCGGGACGATCTCCAGCGCCACTTCCGTCAACCTGACGCTCTACGGCCTCACCGCCCCCTTCGCCGCCGCCCTGATGGACCGCTTCGGGGTGCGCCTGGTGGTGGTCTGCGCGCTGCTGACCATCTCCGTCGGCGCCGGGCTGACCATGCTGATGCGTCAGCCCTGGCAACTGGTGCTCTGCTGGGGCGTGCTGGTCGGCCTCGGCAGCGGCTCGATGGCCGGCGCCTTCGCCACCACCATCACCGGCCGCTGGTTCCGGGCCCGCCAGGGCCTGGTCACCGGGGTGCTGACCGCCGCCGGCGCGGCGGGGAACCTGGTCTTCCTGCCGGTCGGCGCCTGGCTGGTCGAGCAGCACGGCTGGCGCTCGGCCGTGGTCGTGGTCTCGCTCGCCGCCAGCGCCGTCGCCGTCCCGGTCCTGCTGCTGATGCGCGAGCGGCCCGCCGACCTCGGCCTGCTTCCGTACGGCGCCACCGAAGCCCCTCCCGCGCCGGTCGCCGACGGCCGGGCCCTCACCCGCTCGCTGCGGGTGCTGCGGGACGCCGCCCGGAGCCGGGCGTTCTGGCTGCTGGCCGGCTCCTTCGCGATCTGCGGCGCCACCACCGCCGGCCTGGTCGGCACCCACTTCATCCCGGCCGCGCACGACCACGGCATGCCCGTCACCACCGCCGCGAGCCTGCTCGCCCTGATCGGCGTGTTCGACGTGCTCGGCACCGTCTTCAGCGGCTGGCTCACCGACCGGGTCGACTCCCGGCTGCTGCTGACCGTCTACTACGGGCTGCGCGGCCTGTCCCTGCTCCTGCTGCCGCAGCTGTTGGCCGGCTCGCTGCAGCCGCCGATCCTCGCCTTCGTGATCTTCTACGGCCTGGACTGGGTGGCCACCGTGCCGCCGACCGTCGCGCTGTGCCGCCGGCACTTCGGCGAGGACGCCCCGATCGTCTTCGGCTGGGTGCTCGCCGCCCACCAGATCGGCGCGGCCGTCGTCGCCGGGCTGGCCGGCCTGGCCCGGGACGCGCTCGGCAACTACGACCTCACCTGGTACGGCGCCGGCGCGCTGTGCGCGGTCGCGGTCGGGCTCTGCCTGGCGCTGCGCGGCACCGGGCGTGACGGTGGCGCGGTGCCGGTGCTCCCGTGACGGTGGGGCGGTGCCGGCGTTCCCGTGACGGTGGGGCGGTGCCGGCGTTCCCGTGACGTCGGGGCCCGGCGGGCGGGGGCGGTGCCGGACCTCCCGGTAGGACGGTCGTACCGGAGGTCTAGGCTCCGCCTCATGGCGCTCATCTTCACCCTGGACCCGAAGCTCGACCCCGACCTGCGCACGGACGTCGTCCGGCTGTGGGTCGACGTCACCAACGCGGGCGGGGCGGTCGGTTTCGTGGCGCCGGTCACCGAGGACGAGGTCTGGGACACCGCCGACCGCCAGTTCGCCGGGGTCGCGCCGGACGGCCCGGACCGGCTGCTGGTCGCGCACGAGAGCGGGACGGGCCGGCTGGTCGGCCTGCTGTTCTTCGAGTCGATGCGCTTCGGCCTGATGGACCACTGGCGGATGCTCAAGCGGGTCATGGTGCACCCGGACTTCCAGGGCCACGGTCACGGGGCCGGGCTGCTCGCCGAGGCCGAGCGGGTGGCCCGGGAGTGGGGCCTGGAGTCGCTGCGGCTCACCGCGCGCGGCGGCCTGGGGCTGGAGCGTTTCTACGCCCGCAGCGGCTACCGGGAGGTCGGCCGGGTGCCGGCCGCGATCCGGGTCGCCCCCGGAGACGACCGGGACGACATCACCATGTGGCTCGACCTGCGCTGACACCCGTCCCGGACGGACCGCGGCGGCCGGGCGGGTCGGATCGGTGCCCCGTGCCCCGCGCCGGCCGTCAGGCATGCTTGACTGGAGGACCCCGCCCCAGCGCAAGAAGAAGGATGTGTCGAGTGACCAGCAACGGCCCGGAGAAGTCGCACGCCACGCTCCGCTACACCTCCCTGCGGGTCAGCATCTTCCTCGGCTGCCTGCTGGTGGCCCTGCTGCTCGGGCACTTCCAGATCATCCCGGTCAGCGGTGAGGCCGGCATGATCTTCCTGTTCCTGCTGGCCGCGATCGCCTCCGCGCCGCTCAGCTACGCGCTGCTGAGCAAGCAGCGCGACGAGATGTCCGCGCAGATCAGCGGCAAGGTCTCCGGGATGCGCAGCCGTACCGCCGAGCGGATCGCCACGCAGAACGCCGAGGAGGACGCCGCCGACGACGCCGCCCGCGCGGCCACCGCCGGCCAGAGCTGACCCCGGCTCCGCCCCGCCCCACGAGCGCAGCCGCCGTGCCCGCCAACCGAGACTCCGAGCCTTCCGAGCCGTCGTCCGAGCAGACGCCCGCCGAGGAGCCGCCCGCTGAGGGGGTGCCCGTCGAGGGGCCGCCCGCCGAGGGGGCGCTCGGCACCTGGCCGGCCCCCGTCCGCCGGCCCACCGGACGGGACGTGGCCCGGCTCGCCGGGGTCTCCCAGGCGACCGTCTCCCTGGTCTTCTCCGGCGCCGAGGCCGGCCGACGGGTCTCCGAGGCCACCCGGGAGCGGGTCCGGGAGGCCGCCCGCAGCCTCGGCTACCGCCCCCAGGCGGCCGGCCGGCAGCTGCGGCTCGGCCGCAGCGGAATGATCCTGCTGGCCGTGCCGAACCTCCAGGGCCCGTTCTTCGGCCGGGTGCTGGAGGGCGTCCACGAGGAGGCCGGCCGCAACGGCCTGGCCGTCGTGGTCAGTTCCGGCTGGGGCCGCGACACCCTCGCCGAGGCCGCCACCGCCGGCCGCTTCGACGGCCTGCTGATCTGCTCCCCGGACGACAGCCAGCTCGGCGAGCTGCCCGCCGACACCCCCGCCGTCTTCCTGGACGCCGACCCCGGCACCGACCGGGCCCGCCCGACCGTCGAGCTCGACGTGGCCGGCGGGATGCGCGCCGCAGTCGAGCACCTGGCCGCGCTCGGCCACCGCCGGATCGGCCGGCTGCGCTCCAGCCACTCCGCGTACACCTTCCGGGTCCGGCAGGCCGCCTTCGAGCAGGCCGTGGGCGAACTCGACCTGGACGTCGTGGAGTTGGGCGTGAGCCTGAACGACGGCCACCGGGCCGCGCGGACCGTCGCGGGCCGGCTGCTGGAGCGGGCGGACCGGCCGCGCGCGGTGATCTGCGACGACGACGTGGTCGCCTCCGGGGTCTACCAGGCCGCCGCCGAGTTGGGGCTGCGGGTGCCCGAGGACCTGTCGGTGGTCGGCATGGACAACGTCGCGGTGGCCGCGCTGCTCGCCCCGCCGCTGACCACCGTCGACCTGCCCGGCGAGGAGCTGGGCCGGGCGGGCGCCGCCGCGCTGGCGGCCCTGCTGCGCGGCGAGCGAGTGGCGCCGGTCGCGCCGCTGGCCACCTCGCTGGTGTTGCGCTCCTCCACGGCGCCGGCCGCTACGGTTACGACGGTCTGATCACTTTCTGTAATCGTTGAGTGGCGCCAGCTCGTCCGGTTTGCCCATTAGTTACTCCAATTGGGTGAAAAGTAATCCTTCGCTCTCGCGTCGTACCTCCATTCGGATTAACAGAGGGTGAGATTTCCGGCATGCGGACGCTCCGATCAATACCCTCACCCTCGTCCAGGGCAGGCCGTACGGCCATGGCCATGGGCCTCTTCGCGGGCACGCTGCTCACCGGCACCCTCACCGCTCCGACCGCCGAAGCCGCCGTCAGCTTCACCAAGACGGTGGACAAGCCGACGGTGGCGCCCGGCGAGAACGTCACCTACACCCTGCGCTACACCTGCTCGGTCACCGACTGCGCCAACGGCCGGATCACCGACACCCTTCCCGCCGGGATGGAGTTCGTCGGCTGGACCCCGGACGCGAGCACCGTCGACGTCGCCGGTTCGACCGTCCCGGCGGCGGGCGCCACGGGCGGCACCCTCGACATCAGGCTCCTCACCCTCACCCCGGGGACCACCGCGACCGTCAAGGTCGTCCTCAGGTTCCCCAACTTCACCACCCCCAACGGCACCAAGGCCGTCAACTCGGCCACCCTGACCGCCGACGGCGAGCCCGAGCAGTCCGGCTCCGCCACCACCGGCGCCGTCGTCCAGCCCGACTACAAGGTCACCAAGGGCGTCCAGACCAGCAGTCAGGACGGCCGGTCGGTCACCTACCAGTTCAGCACCTGCTCCACCAGCGGCGTCCCCAACGTCGACCTGGACGCCGCCCGCCTGGTCGACACCCTGCCGCCCGGCGCCGTCGTCGACACCGGCCGCTCGCCGGGCTGGACCCGGGACCCGGCCGACCCCGACCGCTGGGTGTTCGACATCGGCGACTTCCGGGCCGGCAACGGCCAGGCGGGCTGCCGCATCCCCGGCGTCCTGGTCGTCAACTACCCCGACCCGACGTTCCCCAGCGGCACCACCTCCACCAACTCGGTCGTCCTGCAGGGCGATCCGCTGGGCCCCGAGGGCATGCGCGACCTCTCGAACGCCACCGCGGACTCCCCGACCTTCCAGCCGCCGACCACCGGCATCCAGGTCACCGCCTCCAAGATCTGGCAGGACGAGGTCGTCTCCGGCGACATCGCCTCCTTCAGCCTCCACCCCGGCAACATCGCCGGCCCCGCCACCCGCCTGGTGATGACCGACCCGGGCGGCGGCACCACCTCGAACCTCTACAACTGGCTGATCCCGCAGTCCATCCAGCTGGAGGCCTGGAACCCCACCAGCATCGGCCTCACCCTCCAGTACCGGCTGGACGGTGACCCGACCTGGCGGACCTTCACCCCCGGCAAGCCCTTCGACGGTTCGGGCAGCCGCCGGATCACCTTCGCCGCAGGCGCCGGCGACCCCGCGAACGACGAGCTCGGCATCCCCGGCGGGCGCCGACTGGACGGGCTGCGCTTCGAGTGGAACGGCCCCATCCCCACCGGCTGGAGCCCCGGCAACGCCGTCCAGGTGCTCGCCCAGGTGGTCACCCCCGGCCACGACGGCCGCACCGCGCCCGGCCCGCTGCACAACTGCGTGGACGTGACCGGCACCGACGCCGCCGGCGCGACCTCCTCGGCGAGCGCCTGCGCCGACACTGACGTCTCCGCCGCCACCAACCTGGGCGCGGCCAAGACCACCACCTCCGGGGAGGTGCTCGCCCCCGGCGGCATCGCGACCTTCCAGGTCACCCCGTACAACCGCACCGGCCGCACCCTGGGCACCCCGCTGGTGATGTACGACCTGCTGCCGGCCGGCCTCGTCTACCAGGACGGCAGCGCCCGCCGCGACCCCGGCTACCCGGAGTCCCTCGCCCCGCAGTCCGTCCAGGTGCTGCCGGGACCGGACGGCCGCCAGCTGCTCAAGCTGACCTGGCCGGCCGGCGCGCCCGACATGACCTACCTCGACGACCACCGGGCCCACCGCACCCTGATCGACGTCCAGGTGGCCGGCAGCGCCAGGCCCGGCACCCTCACCAACGACGTGTACGTCACCACCGAGGGCGCCAGGGAACCGGTCGCCTGCTCCTACTTCGGCACCGACAGCGGCACCCCGGACACCCTCGACCTCAACGGCGACGGCAACACCACCGAGACCATGTGCCACGCCTCCTCCAAGGTCGAGGTGCAGGTCCCGGCCGTACTGCGCTCCTTCAAGGAGGTCAGGGGCGACCTCGACCAGGACTACGCCACCACCGGCACCACCACGCCCGGCGGCGGCCTCTCCTACCGGCTGACCGTCCGCAACGACTCGCCCGACCCGGTCACCGACTTCGTCGCGTACGACAAGCTGCCCACCCCGGGCGACTCCTACCTGCTGCGCCCGGACGTCCCGCGCGGCTCCGCCTGGACGCCCTCGCTCACCCGGCCGCTGACCTCCAGCGATCCGACCGTGGTGATCGAGTACGCCACCTCGCCGAAGCCCTGCCCGACCGGCGCGATCACCGTGCCCGGGCCGTGCGACGCCGGCGCCCGGTGGAGCACCGACTTCCCCGGTCCCGGCAACGCCACCTGGTTCAGGGTCAGCCGACCGGGCACCCTGCCGTCGGGCGGACTGTTCACCCTGACCTGGCCGATGGTCGCCTCGGTGGACGCCGGCAACGCCGACTTCGCGTGGAACAGCTTCGCCTACACCGCCACCGACTCCACCGGCAGCCCGCTGCTGCCGGCCGAACCCGCCAAGGTCGGCGTCGGCGTCCAGGCCCCCGCACCGCCGAACAACGCGCTCGGCGACCACGTCTGGGCCGACCGCGACGGCAACGGCGTCCAGGACGCCGGCGAGAGCGGCGTCCCGGGCGTCCGGGTGGAGCTGCTGGACGGCGCCGGACAGCCGGTCCGCGACAAGCTGGGCAAGCCGGTCACCACGGTGACGGACGCGGACGGGAACTACCTGTTCGACCAGCTGCCGGACGGGGAGTACGCGGTGCGCTTCGACCTGAGGACCGTCCCGGCGGACGCCAAGGTCACCGTGCGGCACGCGGGGAAGGACCCGGCGCGGGACTCGGACGCCGACCCGACCACCGGGACCACCCAGACGGTGCGGCTGTCGGGCGGGATGCGGGACCTGAGCCTGGACCTGGGGCTGGTACTGGCGGATGCGCCGACTCCCACGCCGACGCCTACTCCCACGCCGACTCCGACGGGTTCGCCGACGCCGACCTCGTCCCCGTCTCCGACCTCGTCGCCGACACCCACCCCGACGAACTCGCCCTCCCCGACGAACTCGCCGTCCCCGACGGGTTCGCCGTCCCCGACGGGCAGCCCGACCGGCACCCCGTCGGGCACCCCGACCGACGGCCCGTCGAACGGCCCGTCGTCGACCGAGCCCCCGAGCACGGGTGAGCCCGGTGCCCCGTCGCAGGATCCGCAGCGGCCGTCCCCGGGGCAGGGGAGCGGCGAGCTGCCCCACACCGGTGGGCCCGGCCTGCTGCCGGCCGTGCTGGGCGCCGTCGCCCTGGGCTCCGGCGTGCTGTTCACGGTGATCGCCCGGCGCCGTCGGGGCCGTCACAGCTGATCATCCGTAACCGACCGAAGGACAAGACTGTGCCCGCCGGCCAGACCGCCGGCGGGCACAGTCGTCTGTGGGGGTGGGTCAGCTGTGGGGGTGGGTCAGCCCACCGGGACGGGCTGCGCGGCGGTGGCCACCGGCGCCGGGTGGAACCAGCGCCGGGCGCCGAACAGCAGCAGTCCGCCGAGCGCGATCCCGCCCACCGCGCACAGCGCCACCGGGCGCAGCGAGTCCTCGGCGAGCTTGCCGGAGACGGCGTAGCCGAGCGAGTTGCCGGTGGCGAACAGCGTGATCAGCCAGGCGAAGGCCTCGGTCACGGTGCCGGTCGGCGCCAGTTCGGCGACCAGCACGAACGCCGCCGCGAGCAGGGGGGCCAGCATGATCCCGGAGAGGAAGGCCAGCGCGGCCATCGGGTACGGCCCGGGCAGGGTGACCAGCGGCAGGTAGCAGGCGGCCATCGCGAGGGCCATCGCCCAGGTGCGGCTGGCCGTGCTCTGCCGCCAGTCGACCGCGCCGTAGGCGAGCGCGCCGAGCAGGCCGGCGAGCGCGGCCAGCGCCAGCAGGGTGCTCCCGCCGCCCGGCAGTTCGCCGGCGTGCCGCTCGGCGTAGGCGATGAACAGCACGTTCTGGCCGCCGACCGCCCAGCCGGCCCCGGCCAGGCCGATCAGCAGCAGCACCAGGCCGGGGGAGCGCAGCGGTCCGAGCAGTCCGGCGGACTGCTCCCGGGCCGGGGCGCGCCAGGCGCGGGCGGGCCCGGTGGTGGCCACGATCAGCGCGCCGGCCAGCCCGAGCCCGGCGGCCACCCAGAGCGCGGCGACCGGGCTGAACAGTCCGGAGACGGCGGCGACGGCCAGCGGCCCGGCCACGTAGAGCGTCTGCTGGGAGGCGGAGTCGAAGGCGTACGCGGTGTCGAGCTGCTCCTCCTCGACCACGTCCGGCCAGAGCGAGCGCAGGCAGGGCTCCAGTGGGGGCATGGCGAGGCCGGCGATCGCGGCCCCGACCGGTGCGCCGATCGCGGAGCCGGGGGCGAGGGCGAGCAGCGCGTACCCGCCGCCGGCCACCACGGCGGAGGCGAGCAGGACCCTCGGCTGCCCGGTGCGGTCCACGATCCGGCCGAGCACCGGCCCGCCGATGGCGACGGCGAACGCGTAGGCGGAGGTGGCCAGTCCGACCCGGCCGTACGGCACCCCGGCGTCGCGCAGGGCGAGGGCGATGACGAGGGCGGTCATGCCGGCGGGCAGACGGCCGAGCAGGGTGCCGAGCAGCAGGCGGGTGACGTGCGGGGCACGGAGCAGGGCGAGGTAGCCCATCGGCGTCCTCTCCGGGTGGGCAGGCAGGGGCGGGGACGCCGACAAAGTTATACGTATAACCGCTCGGCGGTCAATCGGACTGTCAAGCTGGTCTGATGGGGCGTCAGCTTCGTTCGTGTCCGGAGTTCGAGTTCGCGGTGGGCCCGGAGGGGGCAGGAACTCTGCGTGACCTCAAACAAGTACTTTGAACATCTCAAACCTTTGCTGCTAACGTATCGGCCATGACAGCCTCAGACGCACTGCGGATGCACGGCCCGGGCCAGCTGCCCGGCGCCGCCCGCCCGTGTGCTCTGGCCGGTGCTGTGGACAGCCCGCGCCGTTGTCGCGCCCCGCGCTGTACTGCCCTGTGCTGTACCGCGGCGGCACGCCCCTGACCGGGGGCCCGACCTCTTCCGTCCGGCCCCGCGCCGTGCCGCCTGCTCCGCCCCCACCTCACCGTCAGCAACGCCCTCCCCGGAGACGCTCCCCCATGTCCACAGCGCCCGAGGCGACCACGTCGCCGTCCGTGCTCGCCCGCATCCGCAAGACGCCCTTCTGGGTGCAGATCGTCGCCGGCCTCGTGCTCGGCGTCGGCCTCGGCTACCTGGCCCGCGCCGCCGACATCTCCTGGCTGGCCACCACTCTGGAGACCATCGGCAAGACCTTCGTCCAGCTGCTCAAGCTGGCCGTCCCGCCGCTGGTGTTCACCGCGATCGTGGTGAGCGTCGCCAACCTGCGCAACGTGACCAACGCGGCCCGCCTGGCCACCCGCACGCTGCTCTGGTTCATGATCACCTCGCTGATCGCGGTCGGCATCGGCATCGGCCTGGGCCTGCTGACCAACCCGGGCGAGGGCACCAACCTGAAGACCGAGGGCCTCAAGGCGCTCGACTCCAAGGGCACCTGGGTCGACTTCCTGACCGGGATCTTCCCGACCAACATCGTCGACTCCTTCGCCAAGGTGAACGTCCTCCAGATCGTCTTCCTGGCGGTCGTGGTCGGCGCGGCGATCATCAAGCTCGGCGCCAAGGCCGAGCCGGTCCTCAAGCTCAGCGAGTCCGTGCTGGAGCTGACCCAGACCGCGCTGTGGTGGGTCATCCGGCTCTCCCCGCTCGGCACCCTCGGCCTGGTCGGCAAGTCCGTCGCGAAGTACGGCTGGGACCTGCTGAAGCCCTTCGCCACGCTGACCCTGGACATCTACCTCGGCTGCGCCCTGGTGCTGTTCGTCGTCTACTCGCTGGTGCTGCGCTTCGCCGCCGGGCTCAACCCGGTGCACTTCTTCAAGGGCGCCTGGCCCGCGATCCAGCTGGCCTTCGTCTCCCGCTCCTCGGTCGGCACCCTGCCGGTCACCCGCCGCGTCACCGAGCGCCTCGGCGTCCCGAGCGAGTACGCGTCCTTCTCGGTGCCGTTCGGCGCCACCACCAAGATGGACGGCTGCGCCTCGATCTACCCGGCCGTCGCCGCGATCTTCGTCGCCCAGGTCTTCAACGTCGAGCTGGGCATCAAGGACTACATCCTGATCGCCTTCGTCTCGGTGGTCGGCTCGGCCGCCACCGCGGGCCTCACCGGCGCGATCATCATGCTGACGCTGACCCTGTCCACCCTGGGCCTGCCGCTGGAGGGCGTCGGCCTGCTGCTCGCCATCGACCCGATCCTGGACATGATGCGCACCGCGACCAACGTCGCCGGCCAGGTCGTCGTGCCGATCGTGGTCGCCGCCCGGGAGCGGATCCTGGACGTCGCCGCGTACAACAACCCCTCCGGGGACCTGTACGAGGAGGACGCGAAGCCGGCCGTCGCCGCCGGTCAGGGCGAGCCGGCCGCGGCCGCGGCCTGAGGCTCGTCCGGCCTTCCGGCCCGGCCGCTCGGCCGGAGGTCGGATGTCCGATCGGACGTCAGAGGGGGCGTTCGATCCGCGACGGAAAGAGCCCTCTCCCGGTGACGGGAGAGGGCTTTCCGCATCCCTTCGTTCCGCACCCGAACTTCCGTCCGGTTCGCGGCTTTCGAAAAGGCAGGGGGCCCGCCGGATGGGCGGGCCCCCTTGGGTACTGCTCTTGTGCTCATGGTGGCGGCTGTCGGGCGCCGCCGGCGGACCCGTACGGGTCCCGAGCGATCAGATCATCAGAGGATGGTCAGACAGCGCTGACGTTCTCCGCCTGCGGGCCCTTCGGGCCCTGGGTGACGTCGAAGGTGACCTGCTGGTTCTCCTCCAGCGAGCGGAAGCCGTTCGCGTTGATGGCGGAGTAGTGAACGAAGACGTCGGGGCCGCCGCCCTCCTGGGCGATGAAGCCGAAGCCCTTCTCAGCGTTGAACCACTTGACGGTTCCCTGAGCCATGCCGTTCTCCTTGCGATGCGTGTCGGGGGCCACACCGTGTGACACCCGGTCCGCTGCGCTGATCGCCCTGCCTCCGGACGTGTCCGAAATTTTTCGATATTGCTGAAAAACTACAAAAAGCCTGCGGTTACATGCTCCGCAGGCTTCAAGTACTGCAAGGGGAATCAAACTGCAACTGAGGGCAACGCTAGCATGCGGCCGCTGTGACGACCAGAGGTCACTTGCGGCGTGGAAGGCGCGTGTCGTAAGGGCGGGAGCGGTCGCGGAAAGGCGTGCCGGAGCCGCGTGAGGGCGTGTCGGGTGGCCGGTGCGGGCCGCCGTGAACAGCAGGCATACGCTGCGGGGAGGCACGAACAGCAAGGGAGCGGCGCAGTGGCAGCACCGGAAGCACGAACCCCGGACGCGCGGACGCGGGAGCCCCGGCAGAACACCCCTGACACCCCGGTCAGGCCCAGGGTCGGCCACATCCAGTTCCTGAACTGCGTACCCCTCTACTGGGGGCTCGCCAGGACCGGCAACCTGCTCGACCTGGACCTCACCAAGGACACCCCCGAGAAGCTGAGCGACCAGCTCGTCGGCGGCGCCCTCGACATCGGCCCCATCACCTGCGTGGAGTACCTGCGCAACGCGGACGACCTGCTGGTCCTGCCGGACATCGCGGTCGGCAGCGACGGCCCGGTGATGTCCTGCCTGATCGTGAGCAAGGTGCCGCTCGCCGACCTCGACGGCCGCAGGGTCGCCCTCGGCTCCACGAGCCGCACCTCCGTGCGGCTCGCCCGGCTGCTCCTGGAGGAGCGCGAGGGCGTGCGCCCGGACTACTTCAGCTGCCCGCCGGACCTCAGCGCGATGCTCGCCGAGGCCGACGCCGCCGTCCTGATCGGCGACCCGGCCCTGCGCGCCTACCTCGGACAGGCCGCCGACCTCGGGCTCACCGTCCACGACCTCGGCGAGATGTGGAAGGAGTGGACCGGCCTGCCGTTCGTCTTCGCGGTCTGGGCGGTGCGGCGCGAGTTCGCCGAGCGCGCCCCGGAACTGACCGCCGCGGTGCACCGGGCCTTCCTGGAGTCCCGCGACCTGTCGCTGGTCGAGGCCGCCAAGGTGGCGGAGCAGGCCGCCCGCTGGGAGTCCTTCGGGGCGGACGTGCTGGAACGGTACTTCAGCGAGGCGCTCGACTTCTCGCTCGGCGAGCGGCAGCTGGCCGGCGTCTCCGAGTTCGCCCGGCGGGTCGCGCACGACAGCGGGTTCGCCCCGGACGTCGCGGTACGGCTGCTGGAGCCGGCGGCCCTGCCGGTGGGGTGACCGGTCCCGCCGGTTGGGCGACGGGCGTTGCCGCGGGGCGACGGGCCCTGCCGCCGGGTGACCGGCGTCGTCGCTGGGGGACGGGCGTCGTCGCCGGGGGTGACAGCGGAGGTGGGCGGCCGAATGTGCTGGCGTAGGCTGGTTCGGCCGTACCCCAGTAGCACTTGAGAGAGAGAAGGCCGCCAGGTGACCGAGCTCGCAGCGACCACCCTCGATGCGTCCAGCACCGACCTGAAGGCCGTGCTCGACCGGGCCGCCGCCGGCGGCCGGATCACCCCGGAGGAGGCGCTGGAGCTCTACCGCTCGGCGCCGCTGCACGCGCTCGGCTCCGCCGCCGACGCGGTGCGCCGCCGACGCTACGCGGGTACCGAGCACATCGCGACGTACATCATCGAGCGCAACATCAACTACACCAACGTCTGCGTGACGGCGTGCAAGTTCTGCGCCTTCTACGTGCCGCCGAAGAGCGACAAGGGCTGGTCCCGCGAGCTCGACGAGATCCTGCGCCGCTGCGCCGAGACGGTCGAGCTGGGCGGCACCCAGATCATGTTCCAGGGCGGCCACCACCCGGACTACGGCGTGGAGTACTACGAGCGCGCGTTCTCGGCGATCAAGGCCGACTTCCCGCAGCTGGTGATCCACTCGCTGGGTGCCTCCGAGGTCGAGCACATGGCGCGGATCTCGGGCGTCTCCGTCGAGGAGGCCATCACCCGGATCCACAAGGCGGGCCTGGACTCCTTCGCCGGCGCCGGCGCCGAACTGCTTCCGGAGCGGCCGCGCAAGGCGATCGCCCCGCTGAAGGAGTCCGGCGAGCGCTGGCTGGAGATCATGGAGATCGCCCACGGCCTCGGCGTGGAGTCCACCTCCACCATGCTGATGGGCACCGGCGAGACCAACGCCGAGCGGATCGAGCACCTGCGGATGATCCGCGACGTGCAGGACCGCACCGGCGGCTTCCGGGCGTTCATCCCGTACACCTACCAGCCGCAGAACAACCACCTGAAGGGCTCGACCCAGGCCACCGTCTTCGAGTACCTGCGGATGATCGCGATCGCCCGCCTGTTCCTCGACAACGTCGCCCACATCCAGGGCTCCTGGCTCACCACCGGCAAGGAGGCCGGCCAGCTGTCGCTGCACTACGGTGCGGACGACCTCGGGTCCGTGATGCTGGAGGAGAACGTCGTCTCGGCGGCGGGTGCCAAGCACCGCTCCAACCTCACCGAGCTGATCCACCTCATCCGGGCCGCCGACCGCGTCCCGGCGCAGCGCTCGACCACCTACGAGCACCTGCGCGTGCTGGACGACCCGGCCAACGACCCGGTCGACCCGCGGGTCGCCTCGCACATCGCCTCCACGGCGATCGAGGGCGGCACCGCGCACCCCGAGCTGAAGATCCTGGACAACTGACCCCTCTCCCCACGGTGCGCTGACCCCGTCATGCTGACCCTGCACCGGGCGGCGTTCCTGCTGCCCGACCCGGCCGATCCCACCGCCCCGTCCATCGCCGACGGGGCGGTGGTGGTGCGTGGCGAGCTGGTGGAGGCGGTCGGGCCGTACGAGGAACTGGCGGCCGCGCACCCGGGCGCGCGGGTGCGGGACTGGGGAGCGGCCGTGCTCGCCCCCGGGCTGCGCAATCCGTACGGACACTGGCTGCTGGAACGGGCGTACCACCCGGATCCACGGGAGGAGATCGGCCTCGAACCGGTCGCGGACGGGCTGGCCGGGTCCGCGGACGAGACGCGCTGCGGGGCCAGCGCGCGGCGGGGGCTGCAGCGGATGCTCGGGTACGGGGTGACGGCGGTGGCCGGGCCCTTCGAGCGGGCCTCGGTGCGGACGGCGGTGGCGCGGTCGGGGGTGGTGGGGCTGCCTGGCTCCGGCTCTTCCGGTTCCTCCGGCTCCGGCTCTTCCGGTTCCTCGGGTGGGGGCGTGGGGCCGCTGGATCCGCTGGCGGTGCTGCCGTTGGCGCAGGCCGTGTACGGGCGGGTGGCGGCCGGGGGGCGGGCGGACTTCGCGGTGTTCGCGGTCGCGGGTGCCGGGAGTGCCGGGGGTGCCGGTGGTGCCGTCGGCGTCGCGGGTGCCGCGGACGTCGAACCGGCGGCGGGCGGGTGCCTGGCCACGGTTCTGGGCGGGCGGTTGGTGTACCGCCGACGGTGAGACGACCGTCACGGCGGGCGCGACGTACCCGCCAGTAGCCTGAACCCCTTGTGGCGTACGGGACTTCCTTCGTGTGCACTCGAACTCCGGTGCCGGTTCCGGAGAGTGATTGCCCTTTCATCGTGACCTGAGGGGCCGCCAGCGGATACGATCCCGGACAGCTCACTCCGTACCCTCACCACACCACCGCCCGCGCCCGCGGGCGGCGGGGCCGTGTCCCCGGCCCCGAAGGCAAGCCAGGACAGGAACCATGCGAACCGCGACCGTTCCCCCGCCGCGCATCCCGCGGTTGGGCCGTGGTTGGTACCTCGCCGCCGTGCTCAGCGCCGTGCTGGCCGTCGGCATGTGCCTGCTGGGTTGGCGTCAGGCCGACCAGGCCGACCGGATCGAGGCGCACCCGGTGAGAGTCGAGGGGGTCGTCACCCAGCTCCCGACCGGCGGCGGCACCTACAGCGCCGTCAGCTACCGGGCCGGCGGCGAACCGCACACCGCGGCCGCGCTTCCGCTCTCGGACGGCGCCAGGCTCGGCGACAAGGTCTGCCTGGAACACGCCGCCGACGACCCGGGCGCGGTCCGGATCTGCGGCGACACCTACCCGCAGCCGGTGGGCGTGGGCCTGGCCCGGTTCAGCGTGCCGGTGGGCGTCGTGCTCTTCCTGATCTGCGTGCTGCGCATCCGGCGGCACCACAAGGCCCTCGCGGTCCGCAGCGGGAAGGGGAAGCTGGCCGCCAACCTCGCCCTGGCGACCGGGGCGCTGGCGGACGGGATGCCCGCGATAACGCACGGCAAGCGGTCCCGCCGGCGGCGCCGCGCGGGCGGGCGGCGCGCTCAGCACTGACGGGCGGCGGGCTCGGTGCTGACGGGCGCGTGGGTGTGGTCCGGCGGGTGGGGCTCCAGGTGCGCCCCGAGGGTCGGCGTGCCCCCTTGGTCGGGGTGTCCGTGCGAGGGTGAACAATGGGGGGCGTGACCCGAGCCTCTCTGGACAAGCAGCCGCACGAAGTCGCCGCCATGTTCGACGACGTCGCGGCCAAGTACGACCGCACCAACGACGTGCTCTCCCTGGGCCAGGCCCGCGCCTGGCGCCGGGCGGTGGCCGAGGCGGTGGACGCCGGACCGGGCGACATCGTGCTCGACCTCGGGGCCGGCACCGGCACCTCCTCGCTGCCCTTCGTCGAGGCCGGTGCGAAGGTCGTCCCGTGCGACTTCTCGGTCGGCATGCTCGCCGAAGGCAAGCGCCGCCACCCCGAGCTGGCGCTCACCGCCGGCGACGCCACCCGGCTGCCGTTCGCGGACGACACCTTCGACTCGGTGACGATCTCCTTCGCGCTGCGCAACGTCCAGGACACCGACGCGGGGCTGCGCGAGATGCTGCGGGTCACCAAGCCCGGCGGCAAGCTGGTGATCTGCGAGTTCTCCACCCCGACCTGGACGCCGTTCCGGACGGTCTACACCGAGTACCTGATGCGCGCGCTGCCGCCGGTGGCCACCGCCGTCAGCAGCAACCCGGACGCGTACGTCTACCTCGCCGAGTCCATCCGGGCCTGGCCGGACCAGCCGGGCCTGGCCGCCAGGCTCCAGGACAACGGCTGGTCGAAGGTCGCCTGGCGGAACCTGACCGGCGGGATCGTCGCGCTGCACCGGGCGTACAAGATCGCGTAGCCGGGCGGTGGATTCGCGGCGGACGTGATGGACGTGATGGACGCGGCGGCCGCCTTGCTCGGAGGGGCGGGGCCGGTTCGCGGCCGGTGGCCGGGGGCGGTTCGCGGCCGGTGGTCGGGGCGGGGGCGCAGCCGGTGGTGTGAGCGGAACTAGACTGCCGGAGACAAAGCCGCCGTCCCCCAGCCGCAGTTCCAGGAGTGTGTCCACGTGTCCGAGACCGCAGCCGATCTGACGAAGCCGGACAGCCCCGTGGAGAGCACGGCCGACGTCATCGTGGTCGGCGCGGGCCCGGCCGGCTCCACCACCGCCTACTACCTGGCCCAGGCCGGGCTGGACGTGCTGCTGCTGGAGAAGACCGCCTTCCCGCGCGAGAAGGTGTGCGGCGACGGCCTGACCCCGCGTGCCACCAAGCAGCTGGTGGACATGGGCATCGACGTCTCCACCGAGAACGGCTGGCTGCACAACAAGGGCCTGCGCATCATCGGCGGCGGCGTCCGGTTGGAGCTGGACTGGCCCGAGCTGTCCTCCTTCCCCGACTACGGCCTGGTCCGCAAGCGCGCCGACTTCGACGAGTTGCTGGCCCGTCAGGCCGAGAAGGCCGGTGCGCGGCTCTACGAGCGCTGCAACGTCAGCGGCCCGGTCCTGGACGAGCGCACCGGCCGGATCGTCGGCGTCACCGCCAAGCTCGGCGACGAGAAGCGGCCGGTCACCTTCCGGGCCCCGCTGGTGGTCGCCGCCGACGGCAACTCCACCCGGCTCTCGCTCGCCATGGGCCTGCACCGGCGCGAGGACCGCCCGATGGGCGTCGCCTACCGCACCTACTTCACCTCGCCGCGCCACGACGACGACTACCTGGAGTCCTGGCTGGAGCTGTGGGACACCCGCGACGGTGACCGCAAGCTGCTGCCCGGGTACGGCTGGGTCTTCGGCATGGGCGACGGCACCTCCAACGTCGGCCTCGGCATCCTCAACTCATCGCCGGCGTTCGGCGAGCTGGACTGGCGCGAGGTGCTCAAGGCCTGGTGCGCCGGCATGCCGGAGGAGTGGGGCTACACCCCCGAGAACATGACCGAGCCGATCCGCGGCGCCGCGCTGCCGATGGCTTTCAACCGGCAGCCGCACTACACCCGCGGCCTGCTGCTCGTCGGCGACGCGGGCGGCATGGTCAACCCGTTCAACGGCGAGGGCATCGCCTACGCGATGGAATCCGGCCAGATCGCCGCCGGGGTCATCGTGCAGGCCCTCGCCCGGGTCACCGACGGCGGCCGCGAGCGCGCCCTCCAGGCCTACCCGCGCATCCTCAAGGACGTGTACGGCGGCTACTACACGCTGGGCCGGGCCTTCGTGAAGCTCATTGGCAACCCCAAGGTGATGCAGATCGCCACCCAGCGCGGCCTCACCCACCCGATGCTGATGCGCTTCACCCTCAAGCTGCTCGCCAACCTCACCGACCCGCAGGGCGGCGACGCGATGGACCGCGTGATCAACGGCCTCGCCAGGGTCGCGCCGAACGCCTGACCCGGGGCCCGGGGCGTTCGCCCCGGGCGTTCGGCTCGGACGTTCGCCCCGGGCGTTCGCCCCGGGCGTTCGGCTCGGGACCGGCATCCCGTGGACCGCGGCGCCGTAGCCCACCGCGGCAGCCTCCTCACCGCGCTCCGAGCGGATGGCTGACTCCTGCCGCGGAGGTGCCCAGCCCCGGACGGAGCGGTCGGCTACGCCTCTTCGGGCGTTTCTGTCGGGGCTGGGGCGGCGTCCGGCGTTCGGCGGGAGGCGGCGGAGCGCTGTTCGACGTAGGCGAGGCGTTCGGCGAAGACCCGGGACGCGTCGGGGGTGAGGGTCCTGAGGGCGACGAGGGCTGAGAAGACGACGTCGCAGAGTTCGTGCTGGACGTCCTCCCAGGTGTGAGTGACGCCCTTGCGCGGGTTCTGACCGGTGGCGCCGATCACTGCCGCGCCGACCTCGCCGACCTCCTCGGAGAGCTTGAGGATCCGCAGCAGCCGTTCCTCCTTGGGCGACTGCGTGCCCTGCTCGTCCAGCCATGCGACCAGGTGGTCGACGCTCTCCCAGATCCGGCTGTCCATGCGGCGCTGCTCCTGCTCCCATGCGGTGTCGTTGGTGCTGCCACCGTACGGGAGCGGGGGCGCGCGGACAGGGGCGGGCGGACAGGGGCGGGCGGGGGACGGGTGGCGGGCGCTGATCAGTGGGTGCTGATCTTCACGTTGCGGATGTTCACGGGGAGGTTGGGGAAGCCGTCGCCCGGGTTGTTCTGGTCGTCCTCGCCTCCGGCGGCAATCTTCTGGAGGACGTCCAGGCCGGCGGTGATCCGGCCGAACGGGGTGTAGGCGGGGGAGAGCTTGGTGTCCTTCCAGACGAAGAAGAACTGGCTGCCGTTGGTGTTCGGGCCGGCGTTGGCCATGGCCACGGTGCCGGCCGGGTAGGTGGCGCCGGTCAGGTTCTCGTCCGGGAACGAGTAGCCAGGACCGCCGCTGCCGGTGCCGGTCGGGTCGCCGCACTGGAGGACGTAGATCCGCTGGGTGGTGAGGCGGTGGCAGTGGCTGCGGTCGAAGTAGTCGTGCTCGGCGAGGAACCGGAACGAGAAGGTGGTGCAGGGCGCCTTGTCAGTCAGGGCCTCGAAGGTGATCTGGCCCTGGGTGGTCCGCAGTGTCGCGCGGTAGGGCTTCGCCGCCTTCTTGGCGTCGAACACCGGGATGCCCTTGAAGTTGTCCGCCGGGACGGCCGGTGTGTAGGTGCAGCCCGAGGCGGGGGTGGCGGCCACGGGGGCGTCCGCGATGGCGGTGCCGGTGCTCGCCACGAGCGGGAGGACGGTGGCGGCGACCAGCGCCCAGCGCTTGCGGTTCACGTGACGGGCCTTCCGGGGGGTGGTGGGCGGCGGGGTTGTCATGGGTGCATCATCCACGGCCGGGCGGGGATGCGGTAGGGGGTGGGGCGGCTGTGGTTCCCCGGGCAGCAGGAGCGTGAGGGTTCGTCAGTTGGACTCCAGGGCAGTCGGGGTGGGTGCGAAGAGTCCGGCGCGGGCGGCCAGGGCCGCGGCGTCGGCGGCCCGCTCGGCGGTGCGGGCTTCGAGCGGCTCGCCGGAGACGAACAGCCGGTAGTAGAGCGGTGCGGTGGCGGCCCGGACCACCTCGGCGCCGTCCGTGCCGGCGGGCAGTTCGCCCCGGGCGACGGCCCGTTCGGCCACCTCGGCGGCCTGGCGGTGGCGGGCCGCGAAGAAGGCGCGCAGGGCGGCCGCGCCGACGTCCGAGCGCTGGGCCGCGGAGATCAGCGCGGTGGGCGTGAGGCCGAGTTCCGGGTCGGTGAAGACGCTGAACACCTCCTGGGTGATCCGCCGGAGGTCCTCCTGGAGGTCTCCGGTGTCGGGCAGGGGCCAGGGCTGATCGGCGGAGGCGGTCAGGGCGTCGGCAACCAGGCCGTCGACCCCGCCCCAGCGCCGGTAGAGGGTCGCCTTGTGGACGCCGGAGCGGGTGGCGACCGCCTCGACGGTGAGGCCGTCGTACCCCTTGGTCGTCACCTCGGCGAGCGTGGCGGCGACCACTTCCGCCCGGACCCGGGCGCTGCGGCCGCCGGGGCGCGGGGTGGGGGTGCGGGGCTCCGGCTCAGGGCAGGCTGATTCAGTCAAAGTCGACTCCAGTCGCGTTAACGCTTGCTGTGGGGTGGCGGTCGTGCGATGCTCATCGTAATGCGACTCAAGTCGCATTACGAGAGGAGCCTGCGTGTCCGCCACCGCCATTCCCGACCCCGCCGCCCTCCACCCGCTCGCCGGTCACGACCGGGTCGTCCTGCTGCGCCCGCTCGTCACCGACCCGCGGATCGAGGTCGGCGAGTACACCTACTTCGACGACCCCGATGGAGCCACCCGCTTCGAGGAGCGCAACGTCCTCTACGCGTACGGCCCCGAGCGGCTGGTGATCGGCAAGTACTGCGCGATCGCCACCGGCACCCGGTTCCTGATGGCCGGCGCCGCTCACCCGACCATCGGAGTCTCCACCTTCCCGTTCACCATGTTCGGCGGCAGCTGGACGGAGCAGACCCTCGACATCGTCGCGGGCCTGCCCAGCCGGGGCGACACCGTGATCGGCAACGACGTCTGGTTCGGCCACGGGGCCACCGTCCTGCCCGGCGTCCGGATCGGCGACGGCGCGATCATCGCGGCCGGAGCGATGGTCACCTCCGACGTCGAGCCGTACACCGTCGTCGGCGGCAATCCGGCCCGCCCGATCCGCTGCCGCTTCGACGAGGCCGACACCGCGCGCCTTCTCCGTGCGGCCTGGTGGGACTGGCCGACCGAGCTGGTCACCGAACACGTTCGCGCGATCATGTCCGGCACCCCGGCCGACATCGAGGCGATCGCCGCGGCGAACGGTCTGCTCGCCGTCTGATCCACTCGCGCCCCCGCAGGGCATTGATCACCGGCGGCCCGGTGCGCGAAGATGGCGCACCCTTGCTCTGTGCTCCACCCCGTCCACCGCCGGGCCTTTCTCCCGGCTCCTGGGTCCGTCCGACGCCGTACGGTACTCGCGCCTGCCGGTTCCGTCCGTTCGGAGGGGTCTTTCGCATGTCAGCCTCCTTGCCCGACCTGTCCAAGAGGTCGCCCTCGTCGGTCCTTCGTGATCTTCCGGTCCTGCTCGTGGCCGTGGTGTGGGGGTCGAGCTTCCTCGCCGTCCAGCGGGTGGCCGAGCCGCGGACGGTCGTGGCGATGCTCGTGCTGCGGTTCGGGCTGGTGCTGCCGCTGCTCGGGGCCGTCGCCTGGCGCGCCCTGCGGAGGCTGAGCCGCGCCGAGTGGCTCGGCGGCGCCGCGCTGGGGCTGGTGCTCAGCGGGATCTTCCTGCTGGAGACCTACGGAGCCGTGCACACCTCCGCGACCAACGCCGGGCTGATCATCAGCCTCGCGATGGTGCTGACCCCGCTCGGCGAGAGCGCCCTCGGCCGGACCGCGCCACCGAAGACCTTCCTCGCGGCCGCCGGACTGGCCGTCCTCGGCGTCGCCCTGCTCACCGGCGACGGCGGGCTGCGCCCTCCCGCGCTCGGTGACCTGCTGGTGCTGGGCGCCGCCCTCGTCCGGACCGCATACGTCCTCGCGATGGCCCGCACCCGGGCCGTCCGCGACACCGACATGCTCGCCGTCACCTTGGTCCAACTCGCCGTGGCCACCGCGGTGTTCGCCGTCGTCGCGCTCCTGGCGGGGCCCGCGCCCTGGACGGTCGCGCGCTCGTACGGGGCCGGCCAGTGGGCCTGGCTGCTGCATCTGTCCTTGTTCTGCACCCTGTTCGCCTTCTTCGTCCAGATGTGGGCCGTGCGGGCCACCTCGCCCTCCCGCGTCAGCCTGCTGCTCGGCACCGAGCCGCTGTGGGCCGCCGTCTTCGGCATCACCGTGGCCGGGAACCGGATGGGCCCGCTCGCCCTGCTCGGCGGGGCCCTGGTGCTGGTCGCGACCGAGTGGGGCCGACGCACCGCACCGGTGCCCACGCCCGAACCCGTGCCCGGCCCGGCCGGGGACGGGGGCCCGAACGAGACCGATGCGACGGGGCCGAGCCCAGAGCCGACTCCGGTGTGACCGGCCGCCTCCGTCACCGGCGCCGCCGCAGCGTCCGGCGGGCGTAGTCGAGCGCGACCGCGCCGAGCAGCGGGCCCCAGGCGACCAGGGGCAGGTAGGCGAGCGTCATCACGACGGCGGCGAAGCCCTGCGGCGAGTCGGGGTCGGCCAGGTTGTGGGCCCAGCCGCCGAACAGCCCCTCCATGCCGAGGAACGTGAGCACCACCGAGCCCAGCAGCGCCGGGACGGTCGCGGCGAGCGGCCGGACCCGGCGGCCGCCTATCAGCGGGATCCACCGGGGCGCCACCAGCCCCCAGGGCCGGACCAGGCCCAGCGTCAGGAAGGCCAGCGACTCGGCCAGGGCGCTCAGGGCCACGCAGTAGACCGTGCCCCAGCCCGGTTGGTGTTCGGCGTAGGCCGCGGCCGTCGCGCCGGTGAAGCCGAGCGGGGCGCCGAACCCGAAGGCGATCCGCCACAGCCCCGAGGGGACGGTGGTGAGGACGGCGGCCTTGGCGGCGAGCCGGGCCCAGCGCGGCGCGGGCGGGACGTCCGGGGCGGTGGCGCCGGCCCGGTGGGTGGTGGCGCGGGCATTGATCACGAGCTTCGACACGGTGGTGGCCTCCTCTCGGCTCCGGCCTCCGTGGCCGGTGCGATGACTCAAGACTGGAGGCCCGGCGGGGGTTCGCGGCAGATGCCGATCGGGCTGTCCCTCCTGCTCAACCGGCCTCTGAAATATGCCGATCGGCACAGGCGCACCGCCTGGGGGCGTCGTAGTGTGACGGCAGTCGAAGAGTCGAGGAGAGGTGGTGACGATGACTCAGATCCTGTCCGGGGTCGTCCTGGTCCTGGTGCCGCCGGCCTGGTCGGCGCGGCGGCGGTACGGGCCGGTGGCCGTGACGCTGGCGCTCGGGGCGGTGTCGGTCGTGGTCACGGTCGCCGTCTGGCTCCTCGGCCGCTGGGCGGAGGGGCAGCGCTGGGCCGGGCTGGCGGGCCTGGCCGAGCTGGCCGTCCTGCTGCTGGCCGTGGTCGTCAGCCTGCGCGCCGAGGACGGTCCGCGGTGTGCGGCGGCGGCCTGGACGGCCTGCGGAGCGGTCGCCCTCTGGCCGTCCCGGTTCGCGTTCGTCGAGGGGCCCGCGGACACGCTCACGCTCTTCGGGTTCGGGTCGATGCTCTCCCTGCCGGCCGTGCTGGTCGGGCTCTACCTCCGGGGCCTGGACGAGGGGCGCAGGAAGGCGGTGGCCGAGGCCCGGCGGGCACAGCGACTCGAACTGGCCCATGACCTGCACGACTTCGTGGCGCACGACGTCAGCGGCATGGTCGCCCAGGCCCAGGCGGGGGCCTATCTGGTGGGGATCGATCCGGCCCGGGCGGCCGAGATGTTCCAGCGAATAGAGCAGGCCGGGCAGCGGGCGCTGGCCTCGCTGGACCGGACCGTGCAACTGCTGCGCAGCGAGGAGGGCGCCGGCCGCGGCCCGCAGCCCGGGCTCGCCGAACTCCTCGGGGTGGCCGAGCGGTTCAGCGCGACCGGCGGCGCCGAAGTCCGGTTGGAGCTGCCGGAGGAGTCGGTTCCACGCGAGGTGGAGGGCACCGTCCACCGGATCGTGGTCGAGTCCCTGACGAATGTCCGGCGGCACGCTCCGGCCGCGCGCGTGGTCGAGATCAGGGTCCGTCGCTGCGGCGGCCGGCTGGAGCTGACGGTGACCAACGACGGTCGGGCACCGGGCCCGCCGGGGCGGTCTCGCCGGGGCGGCGGCAGCGGACTGCCGGGGCTGGCGGCCCGGGTGGAGGCCCTCGGTGGTTCGCTGGAGGCCGGCCCGCACGAGCGGGAGGCCTGGCGGGTGAGGGCGGTGCTGCCGCTGGAGGAGGCCGGCGCGGGGCCGGCGGAATCGTAGCGGCCGTCGGCGGATCGCCGGCGGATCGGTGACGGGGAGGTACGGGGATGGGTGGCGGCAAAGGGCCGGTTCGGGTCCTGATCGCGGACGACCAGGCGGACGTTCGCAGTGCGTTCCGGATGATCCTGGACGTCCAGCCGGACATGGTGGTGGTGGCGGAGGCGGCGGACGGTGCCGCAGCCGTGCAGGAGGCAAGGCGGCTGCGGCCGGATGTGGTGCTCGCGGACATCCGGATGCCGAAGCTCGACGGGCTGGAGGTCACGCGCCAGTTGGCCGACCAGTGCAAGGTGATCGTGGTGACCACCTTCGACCTGGACGAGTACGTGCACACGGCACTGCGGCACGGAGCGGCGGGGTTCCTGCTGAAGCGCTCGGGGCCGGTGCTGCTGATCGAGGCGGTCCGGGCGGCGATGGCCGGGGACGCGTTGATCAGCCCGCAGATCACCGTACGGCTCCTGCGCCACATGGCCATCCCCGGCATGGAGCCGAAGCCCGGGCCGGGCGTCAGGTCGGCTGCCGCTGCGACGCAACCGACAGCCGGGCCGACGGAGGAACTGACCGCGAGAGAAAGGGAGATCGCCGAGCTGGTGGCAGACGGCGCGACCAACGCCGAGATCGGTGCCGGGCTGTTCATCTCACCGGGAACGGTGAAGAACCACCTCGCCAACGTCCAGCGCAAGATCGGAGCCCGTAACCGGGTGGGCATCGCTGCCTGGATCTGGGAGCAGGCGGCCGGCCACCAGTAACCGACCGGCCCCCGGCCCGGAGCGCGATCCCGGGCCCCCGGCCCCCGGCCCGGAGCGCGATCCCGGGCCCCCGGCCCCCGGCCCGGAGCGCGGGCGCGGGCACGGGCACGGGCACCCGGAGCCTGGTCCGCTGCGACCAGTACCGGTGCAGCGCCGAAGGCCGCCTGGAGCGCTTGTGAACGAAGGGTCAAGCGAGCGTTCGGCCCCCCGCCACCCCTCCGAGTGAGCCGCTATAACACGTCAACATGACGCCCGGAAATTTGCTCCAAGCGGCGCATAGTTGATATAGGAACGCGCCCCTGACCAGCCGCTTCACGAGCAAATGCGACGGCTTGTGATCATTCGACTGCTTTGCGTCGACAAATTTGGGCATGTTCGCATTCGACCCCATTCACATGGTGTCGTAGATCACAAAGAAGACGGTGAACTGCGTGTCGCAGATCACAAGCCGACGGGCATAGGATGCGCTCGTTCCAGGCTTTGTGAACTGCCTCACATGAGGTGGATCTCGGGAACTGGAACGCGGGTTCACCTCAGTGTGACCCGCCGGTTCCGATCTGCAGTCAAGGACGACCGGACGGAGGGAGCGGGGGCTATGAATGCCTACGCGCCGATCCTCGTACTCGGTGCCATCGCGGCGGCGTTCGCGGTCGGCTCCGTCGTGATGGCCTCACTCACCGGCCCCAAGCGCTACAACCGGGCCAAGTTGGAGGCGTACGAGTGCGGCATCGAGCCGACCCCGCAGCCCGTGGGCGGCGGTCGGTTCCCGATCAAGTACTACCTGACGGCGATGCTCTTCATCGTCTTCGACATCGAGATCGTCTTCCTCTACCCCTGGGCGGTGACCTTCGACGCCCTGGGGATCTTCGGGCTGGTCGAGATGCTCCTGTTCATCGCCACCGTCTTCGTCGCGTACGCCTACGTGTGGCGGCGCGGCGGCCTGGAGTGGGACTGAGCGCGGGGCGGTCCGAGCGCGGGGTGGCAACTCCACCCGTCCGCCGGCTGCGCGGCCGCTTGTGAACGAGCGGACAAGCCAGAACCGGCCCACGTATCAGAGGACTTGAGGGCATTGAGAGGGATCTGATGGGAATCGAGGAGAAGCTGCCGAGCGGCTTTCTGCTCACGACCGTGGAGACGGCCGCCGGCTGGGTGCGCAAGGCGTCACTCTTCCCGGCCACCTTCGGTCTGGCCTGCTGCGCGATCGAGATGATGACCACCGGGGCGGGCCGCTACGACCTGGCCCGGTTCGGCATGGAGGTCTTCCGGGGCTCCCCCCGGCAGGCCGACCTGATGATCGTGGCGGGCCGGGTGAGCCAGAAGATGGCCCCGGTGCTGCGCCAGGTGTACGACCAGATGCCCAATCCCAAGTGGGTCATCTCGATGGGCGTCTGCGCCTCGTCCGGTGGGATGTTCAACAACTACGCGATCGTCCAGGGCGTCGACCACATCGTCCCGGTGGACATCTACCTGCCCGGCTGTCCGCCCCGTCCGGAGATGCTGATGGACGCGATCCTGAAGCTGCACGACAAGATCCAGCACGAGCCGCTGGGCGTGAACAAGCGCCGGGCCGAGGAGCTCGGCGAGGCGCTCGCCCTGAAGGCCACCCCGATCAGCGAGATGCGGGGGCAGCTGCGATGAACGACCAGGTACCCGAGACCCGCCGCGAGCAGCCGGTCCGCGAGATCCCGGTCGAGGTGGTCGGCCGCCGCCAGGGCATGTTCGGCGCCAAGGACAGCGGCGACACCTCCGGCTTCGGCGGCCTGGCCGCCCCGATCGTGCTGCCCGGTCCGAGCGAACGCCCGTACGGAGGCTGGTTCGACGAGGTGGCCGACGAGCTGGAGGGCGCCCTGGAGGAGCAGGGCCTGGACCCGGTCGAGGTGATCGGGAAGACCGTGGTCGACCGCGGCGAGATCACCTTCCACGTCGACCGCGGCCACCTGTTGAGGACGGTCCGGATCCTGCGCGACGACCCGGCGCTGCGCTTCGAACTGTGCCTGGGAGTGAGCGGCGTTCACTACCCCGGCGACAAGGGGCGCGAGCTGCACGCGGTCTACCACCTGCGCTCGATCACCCACGGCCGGCTGATCCGGCTGGAGGTCACCGCGCCGGACGCCGACCCGCGCATCCCCTCCGTGGTGAGCGTCTACCCGACCAACGACTGGCACGAGCGCGAGGCCTACGACTTCTTCGGCCTGGTCTTCGAGGGCCACCCGGCGCTCACCCGGATCATGATGCCGGACGACTGGCTGGGTCACCCGCAGCGCAAGGACTACCCGCTCGGCGGCATCCCCGTCGAGTACAAGGGCGCCCAGATCCCGGCTCCCGACCAGCGGAGGTCGTACAGCTGATGAACACCCAGCACTTTGGAGAGACCGAGGAAGCGGACGCCCGCGAGACCACCGAGGGTCGGGTCTTCACCGTCACCGGCGGCGACTGGGGCGAGGTGGTCGAGGCGGTCGGCCGGGCCGACGACGAGCGCATCATCGTCAACATGGGTCCCCAGCACCCGTCCACCCACGGCGTGCTGCGGCTGATCCTGGAGATCGACGGCGAGACGGTGAAGGAGGCCCGCTGCGGCATCGGCTACCTCCACACCGGCATCGAGAAGAACATGGAGTTCCGCAGCTGGGTCCAGGGCACCACCTTCGTGACCCGCATGGACTACCTGACCCCGCTGTTCAACGAGACCGCCTACTGCCTGGCGGTCGAGAAGCTGCTCGGCATCACCGGCGACGTCCCGGACCGCGCCAGCGTCATCCGGGTGATGATGATGGAGCTCAACCGGATCGCCTCGCACCTGGTCTGCCTGGCCACCGGCGGCATGGAGATCGGCTCCACCACGCTGATGATCTACGGCTTCCGGGACCGCGAGCTGATCCTGGACGTCTTCGAGCTGGTCACCGGCCTGCGCATGAACCACGCGTACGTGCGCCCCGGCGGCCTCGCCCAGGACCTGCCGCCCGGCGCCGTCGACCAGATCCGCGAGGCGGTCAAGGTCTTCCGCTCCCGGATGCACGAGTACGACAAGCTCGCCACCGGCAACCCGGTGTTCAAGGCCCGCCTGGTCGACGTCGGCTTCCTGGACCTGCCGGGCTGCCTGGCCCTCGGCGCCACCGGCCCGATCCTGCGCGCCACCGGCCTGCCGCACGACCTGCGCAAGACCGACCCGTACTGCGGTTACGAGGACTACGACTTCGAGGTCGCGATCGCGGACAGCGCCGACTCCTACGGTCGCTTCCTGATCCGCCTGGAGGAGATGAAGCAGTCGCTGCGGATCGTCGAGCAGTGCCTGGACCGGCTGCGGCCGGGCCCGGTGATGGTGGCCGACAAGAAGATCGCCTGGCCGGCCCAACTGGCCGTCGGTCCGGACGGGATGGGCAACTCCCTCGACCACATCCGCAAGATCATGGGCACCTCGATGGAGGCCCTGATCCACCACTTCAAGCTGGTCACCGAGGGCTTCCGGGTCCCGGTCGGCCAGGCGTACGCGGCGGTCGAGTCGCCCAAGGGCGAGCTGGGCGTGCACGTGGTCAGCGACGGCGGGACGCGCCCGTACCGGGTCCACTTCCGGGATCCGTCGTTCACCAATCTGCAGACGATGGCGGCGATGTGCGAGGGCGGCCAGGTGGCCGACGTCATCGTCGCGGTGGCCGGGATCGACCCGGTGATGGGAGGCGTGGACCGGTGACCAACGTCGAACTGGGACTGCCGGCGCTGCCGGCCGCACCGTACCCCGAGGAGGTGCACGCCCGGCTGGCCGCCGACGCCGCCGAGCTGATCGCCCGCTACCCGCAGCCCCGTTCGGCGCTGCTGCCGCTGCTTCACCTGGTGCAGGCAGAGGAGGGCTTCGTCAGCCCGACCGGGATCCGCTTCTGCGCCGAGCAGCTGGACCTCACCACCGCCGAGGTCACCGCGGTCGCGACCTTCTACACCATGTACCGGCGCCGCCCGGCCGGGAAGTACCACGTGGGGGTCTGCACCAACACCCTGTGCGCGGTGCTCGGCGGCGACCAGATCTTCGCCGAGCTCCAGGAGCACCTGGGCATCCGCAACAACGAGACCACCGAGGACGGCGAGCTCTCGATCGAGCACATCGAGTGCAACGCGGCCTGCGACTACGCGCCCGTGGTGATGGTCAACTGGGAGTTCTTCGACAACCAGACGCCGGAGAGCGCCCGGCAGCTGGTCGACGACCTGCGCGCCGGCCGCGAGGTCAGGCCCACCCGCGGCGCCCGGCTGTGCGGCTTCAAGGAGACCGCCCGGATCCTGGCCGGCTTCCCCGACGAGCGCCCGGGCGCCAACGACGAGTCCGGCGCCGGCGGCGCGCCCTCCCTGGCCGGCCTGCGGCTGGCCCGCGGCGAGGCCCTGCCCGGCACCCCCGGCACCAAGGTGGTCTCCCCCCGCCCCGAGTCCCCCCGCCGGGCAGCCAACGGTCAGCCCGCCAATGGTCAACCGGGCAACGGCCAGCCCGCCGACAGCCAGCCCGTCAACGGCCAACCGGGCAACGGCCAGCCGACCAACGGCCAGGAAGGGAGCGAGGCGTGATGACCGCCGCCGAGCCGGCCGAGAAGCTGCTCACCCCGGTCCTGTCCGACTCCTGGGACGACAGCCGCCCCTGGACGCTCGACACCTACCGCCGCCACCACGGCTACGAGGGCCTCAAGGCGGCCCTCGCCATGCCGCCGGACGACGTGATCGCCCTGGTCAAGGACGCCGGCCTGCGCGGCCGCGGCGGCGCCGGCTTCCCCACCGGCATGAAGTGGCAGTTCATCCCGCAGAACGACGGCAAGCCGCACTACCTGGTGGTCAACGCCGACGAGTCCGAGCCGGGCACCTGCAAGGACATCCCGCTGCTGTTCGCCAACCCGCACGCGCTGATCGAGGGCATGATCATCGCCTCCTACGCGATCCGCTGCGACCACGCCTTCATCTACCTGCGCGGCGAGGTCGTCCCGGTGCTGCGCCGGCTGCACGCGGCCGTCGCCGAGGCGTACGGGGCGGGGCTGCTGGGCCGGAACATCCTCGGCTCCGGCACCGACCTCGACATCACCGTGCACGCCGGCGCCGGCGCCTACATCTGCGGCGAGGAGACGGCGCTGCTGGACTCCCTGGAGGGCCGCCGCGGCCAGCCCAGGCTGCGGCCCCCGTTCCCGGCGATCGCCGGCCTGTACGCCTGCCCGACGGTGGTCAACAACGTCGAGTCGATCGCCTCGGTGCCGCCGATCCTGTCCCGCGGCAAGGAGTGGTTCAAGGCGCTGGGCACCGAGAAGTCCCCCGGCTTCACGCTCTACTCGCTCTCCGGCCACGTCACCAACCCCGGCCAGTACGAGGCCCCGCTCGGCATCACGCTGCGCCAGCTGCTCGACCTCAGCGGCGGCATCCGCCCCGGGCACCGGCTGAAGTTCTGGACCCCGGGCGGCTCCTCCACCCCGATGTTCACCGATGAGCACCTCGACGTCCCGCTGGACTACGAGGGCGTCGGGGCGGCCGGCTCGATGCTCGGCACCAAGGCGCTCCAGGTCTTCGACGAGACCACCTGCGTGGTGCGGGCGGTCACCCGCTGGACGGAGTTCTACGCCCACGAGTCCTGCGGCAAGTGCACCCCCTGCCGCGAGGGCACCTACTGGCTGGTCCAGCTGCTCAAGCGGATCGAGGCGGGCGAGGGCGTCGACGGGGACCTGGAGAAGCTCCTCGACATCGCCGACAACATCAACGGCAAGTCCTTCTGCGCACTGGGCGACGGCGCGGCCAGCCCGATCGTCTCCTCGCTCCAGCACTTCCGGGCCGAGTACGAGCAGCACCTGGCCGAGCGCCGCTGCCCGTTCGACCCGGCCGCCTCCACCGTCTGGGCCGACGGCCCCCGCCCCGGCCACCAGTCCGCCACCGAAAGGGAGGTGCACGCGTGACGATCACAGAGCCAACCGCCTCCGAGAGCGCGGTCGAACTGGTCACGCTCACCATCGACGGCGTCGAAGTGCGGGTCCCCAAGGGGACGTTGGTGATCCGGGCCGCCGAGACCATCGGCACCCAGATCCCGCGCTTCTGCGACCACCCGCTGCTCGACCCGGCCGGTGCCTGCCGCCAGTGCATCGTCGAGATCGAGGGCCAGCGCAAGCCGGTCGCCTCCTGCACCGTCCCGGTGGCCGAGGGCATGGTGGTGCGCACCCAGCTCAGCTCGCCGGTGGCCGAGAAGGCCCAGCGCGGCGTGATGGAGCTGCTGCTGATCAACCACCCCCTGGACTGCCCGGTCTGCGACAAGGGCGGCGAGTGCCCGCTGCAGAACCAGGCGATGACCAGCGGCGCCGCCGACTCCCGCTTCGAGGGGATGAAGCGCACCTACGAGAAGCCGGTGCCGATCAGCAGCCAGGTGCTGCTGGACCGCGAGCGCTGCGTGCTGTGCGCGCGCTGCACCCGCTTCTCGCAGCAGATCGCCGGGGACCCGTTCATCGACCTGGTGGAGCGCGGGGCGCTGCAGCAGGTCGGCACCGGCGAGGGCGACGACTTCGAGTCGTACTTCTCCGGGAACACCATCCAGATCTGCCCGGTGGGCGCGCTGACCTCGGCGGCGTACCGGTTCCGCTCGCGCCCCTTCGACCTGGTCTCCTCGCCGAGCGTGTGCGAGCACTGCGCCTCGGGCTGCGCGCAGCGCACCGACCACCGGCGCGGCAAGGTGCTGCGCCGGCTGGCGGGCGAGGACCCGGCGGTGAACGAGGAGTGGAACTGCGACAAGGGCCGCTTCGCCTTCCGCTACGCCCAGCAGCGCGACCGGCTGACCACCCCGCTGGTGCGGGTGGACGGCGAACTGGTGCCGGCCTCCTGGCCGGAGGCGCTGGCCCGGGCGGCCGAGGGGCTGCGCGGGGTCCGGGCCGGGGTGCTGGCCGGCGGCCGGGTGACGGTCGAGGACGCCTACGCGTACGGGAAGTTCGCGCGGGTGGCCCTGGGCACCAACGACGTGGACTTCCGGGCCCGCCCGCACAGCGGTGAGGAGGCGGAGTTCCTGGCCGCCGCGGTGGCCGGGCGGGGCGTCGACCTGGACGGCACCGGGCCGGCCTACGAGGACCTCGACCGGGCGCCGGCGGTGCTGCTGGCGGGCTTCGAACCGGAGGAGGAGTCGCCGATCGTCTTCCTGCGGCTGCGCAAGGCGACCCGGGCGACGGGCCTGAAGGTGTTCTCGGTGGCCGCGTTCGGCTCCCGGGGTCTGGCCAAGCTGCGCGGCGCGCTGCTGCCGGCGGCTCCCGGCACCGAGCCGGAGTGGTTCGCGGCGCTGGCGGCGGACGAGCCGCTGAACGACGAGGCGGGCCGGGCGGCCGAACTGCTGCGCACCCCGGGTGCGGTGATCCTGGCGGGCGAGCGGCTGGCCGCCGTCCCGGGCGCACTGACCGCGGTGCTGAGGCTGGCGCACGCGACCGGCGCGAAGCTCGCCTGGGTGCCGCGCCGGGCCGGTGAGCGCGGGGCCGTCGAGGCGGGTGTGCTGCCGGGCCTGCTGCCCGGCGGCCGTCCGGTGGCGGACGCGGCGGCCCGGGCGGAGGCGGCCGCGGTGTGGGGCGGGGCCGAGCCGCCGTCCCGGCCGGGCCGGGACACCAACGGGATCCTGGCGGCGGCCGTGGCCGGCGAGTTGGAGGCGCTGGTGGTCGGCGGGGTGGACCCGGACGACCTGCCGGATACGGCGCTGGCCGACGAGGCGTTGGCGGCGGTGCCGTTCCTGGTGTCGCTGGAGCTGCGGCCCTCGGCGGTGACGGCGCGCGCCGACGTGGTGCTGCCGGTGGCGGCAGTGGCGGAGAAGGCCGGCACCTTCCTGGACTGGGAGGGCCGGGTGCGGATGTTCGAGTCCGCACTCAAGCCGGACCAGCAGATGGGCCGGCACCTCCAGTCGGATCTGCGGGTGCTGAACATGCTGGCCGACGCCCTGGGCCACCGGCTGGGCCTGCCGGACGTCCGGGCGGCCCGGCTGGAGCTGGACCGTTTCACCCCCTGGGAGGGCAGCCGCGCGGCCGGCCCGGCGGCGCACCCGGGCGTGCTGCCCCGGCCGGCCGCAGGCCAGGCGGTGCTGGCGGGTTGGCGCCTGCTGCTGGACAACGGCGTGCTGCAGCAGGGGGACCCGCACCTGGCGGGCACCCGGCACCGGGCGGTGGTCCGGATCTCGGCGGAGACGGCCAAGGAGGTCGGCGCCGAGGCGGCCGCCGCGCTGCGGCTGACCGGTCCGGCCGGATCGCTGACCCTGCCGCTGGAGGTCACCGACTCGATCCCGGACCGCACGGTCTGGATCCCGCTCGACTCCACCCCGGGCGGCGCCCACCGCGCGCTCGGCACCACCGTCGGCCACCTGGTCACGATCACCGCGGCCGAACTCGACTCCGAACCCGAACCGGAGACCGAACCCGCCGAACCCGCGGCCGAGACCGAACCCGCGGCCGTACCCGCGGCCGGACCCGAACCCCGGCCGACGGCACAGGCCAGGGCGGCGAAGGCCCAGGAGACCGCGGACCACACCGCCGGCGAAGGGGAGGACCGATGACTTCGCAGCCGTACGAGACGCTCCACTTCTTCGGGCAGGACCCGTGGTGGCTGGTGCTGCTGAAGGCCGTGTTCTGCTTCGCCTTCCTGGTCCTGACGGTGCTGATCGCGATCGTCTGGGAGCGCAAGGTGGTGGCCTGGATGCAGCTGCGCATCGGGCCCAACCGGCACGGCCCGTGGGGCCTGCTGCAGTCGCTGGCGGACGGCGTGAAGCTGGCCCTGAAGGAAGACCTGGTGGTCAAGGGCTCGGACAAGGTGGTCTACATCCTGGCCCCGATCGTCTGCGCCATCCCCGCGTTCATGGCCTTCGCGGTGATCCCGTTCGGCCCGGCCGGCAACGAGGTGTCGATCTTCGGCACCCGCACGCCGCTCCAGCTGACGGACTTCCCGGTGGCGCTGCTGTACATCCTGGCGACTGCCTCGGTGGGCATCTACGGCATCGTGCTGGCCGGCTGGTCCTCGGGTTCGACGTACCCGCTGCTGGGCGGGCTGCGCTCGTCCGCGCAGATGATCAGCTACGAGATCGCGATGGGCCTGTCCTTCGCGGCGGTCTTCATCTACTCCGGCTCGATGTCGACCTCGGAGATCGTGGCGCACCAGCAACCGACCTGGTTCGCGGTGCTGCTGCCGGTCTCGTTCATCGTCTACGTCATCGCGATGGTCGGCGAGACCAACCGGGCGCCGTTCGACCTTCCGGAGGCCGAGGGCGAGCTGGTCGGCGGCTTCAACACCGAGTACTCCTCGCTGAAGTTCGCGATGTTCATGCTGGCCGAGTACGTGAACATGGTGACGGTCTCGGCGGTGGCCTCGACCCTCTTCCTGGGCGGCTGGCGGGCCCCGTGGCCGGTGTCGACCTTCTGGGAGGGCGCCAACCACGGCTGGTGGCCGATGCTGTGGATCACGCTGAAGATCCAGCTGCTGCTGTTCTTCTTCATCTGGCTGCGCGGCACGCTGCCCCGGTTCCGCTACGACCAGTTCATGAAGCTGGGCTGGAAGGTGCTGATCCCGGTCTCGCTGGTGTGGCTGGTGCTGATCGCGAGCGTGCGGGCGCTGCGCAACGAGGGTTACGGCTTCGGCCAGGTGGTGCTGTACGTGGGCGCCCCGGTCGGGGTGGTGCTGCTGCTGGCGCTGCTGCGGGACTTCGTGAGGAAGCAGCCGGAGGTCGAGGAGGCGCCTCCCGAGGGCGAGTTCGATCCGATGGCGGGCGGCTACCCGGTCCCGCCGATGCCCGGTCAGGTGCTCCCGCCGGTGCCGCGCCGGCCCAGTCGTGCCCCGAAGCAACTCCAGGACGCCCTCAACGGGGCCGACCATTCCGAAGGGAGCTGAACCGAGATGTCCGACCAGTCCGATCGTGCGGGCCGCCCCGAGCGGGCCGACCGTCCGTCGATCCTCGGCCCGGCCGCCGGCTTCGGCGTGACCTTCAAGGCCATGTTCAAGAAGCGGCTCACCGAGCAGTACCCGGAGCAGAAGAAGCCCACCGCTCCGCGCTTCCACGGCCGCCACCAGCTGAACCGGCACCCGGACGGCCTGGAGAAGTGCGTCGGCTGCGAGCTGTGCGCGTGGGCCTGCCCGGCCGACGCGATCTACGTGGAGGGCGCGGACAACCGGGACGAGGAGCGCTACTCCCCGGGCGAGCGCTACGGCGCGGTGTACCAGATCAACTACGCCCGCTGCATCCTGTGCGGGCTGTGCATCGAGGCCTGCCCGACCAGGGCGCTGACCATGACCAACGAGTACGAGCTGGCCGACTCCTCCCGGCGGGACCTCATCTTCACCAAGGAGCAGCTGCTGGTGGGCCTGTCCGAGGGCATGGTCGACACCCCGCACGCGATCTTCCCGGGCACCGACGAGGGCGCGTACTACCGGGGAGAGGTCACCGCGGCGGCGCCGGGGACGGTCCAGCAGGAGCGCACCGACCGGGAGAAGGAGGTGCGGCAGTGATCGCGCGGCTGGCGGAGGCGACCGGGGCGACCTCGACGGGTGAGGCCTTCCAGTTCTGGGTGCTCGCGGTGATCGCGGTCGGCGGTGCGCTCGGCATGGTGCTGATGCGCAAGGCCGTGCACAGCGCGCTCTGCCTGGCGGCCACCATGCTGGCGCTGGCGGTCTGTTACATGGCCCAGGGTGCGGTGTTCCTGGGCGTGGTGCAGATCGTGGTCTACACCGGCGCGATCATGATGCTGTTCCTGTTCGTGGTGATGCTGGTCGGCGTCACCAGCGAGGACTCCCTGAAGGAGCAGCTGAAGGGCCAGCGGTTCGCCGCGGCCCTGTGCGGCCTGGGCTTCGGCGTGCTGCTGATCGCCGGGATCGCCAACGCGAAGCTGAACCACTTCACCGGGCTGTCCGAGGCGAACGCCGAGGGCAACGTGCCGGGCCTGGCCCGGCTGATCTTCACCCGGTACGTGTGGGCCTTCGAGGTCACCGGTGCGCTGCTGATCACCGCGGCGATCGGCGCGATGGTGCTGACCCACCGGGAGCACGTGAAGGCGCCGAAGACGCAGCGCGAGCTGGCGGCGCAGCGGATCAGGGACAACATCCAGGTGCCGCCGCTGCCGGCGCCGGGCGTGTACGCGCGGCACAACGCGGTGGACGTCCCGGCGCTGCTGCCGGACGGCACGGTCGCCGAGGACTCGGTGATGGCGACGCTGCGCGAGCGCGGCCAGGTCCGGGACGTCAGCCAGGCGATGCTGCAGCGGATGGCGGAGCTGGAGAACAGCACGGCGGACTGGCTGGGCCGTCCGTCCTCGGAGCGGCCGGCGGTGGCGTCCCCGCGCAAGTCGCTGGGGCCGGTGCCCGCGAACGGTGGTCCCGCGAACGGTGGTCCGGCGAACGGTGGTCCGGCGAACGGTGGTCCGGCGAACGGCGAGCCTGTGGCGGCGAACAACGTGAAGCACCCGGCCGGCGAGGAGGGCACGGAGTGAACCCGGTCAACTACCTCTACCTGTCAGCCCTGTTGTTCACCATCGGCGCGGCCGGGGTGCTGATCCGGCGCAACGCGATCGTGCTGTTCATGTGCGTGGAGCTGATGCTGAACGCCTCGAACCTCGCCCTGGTGACGTTCTCCCGGCTGCACGGGACCTTGGACGGTCAGATCATCGCGTTCTTCACGATGGTGGTCGCGGCGGCCGAGGTCGTGGTGGGCCTCGCCATCATCGTCTCCATCTTCCGGACCAGGCACTCCGCTTCGGTCGACGACAGCAACCTGATGAAGCTGTAGGCGGAGGGCCTTCGGTGAACTCTCTCATTCCGCTGCTGGTGGCGGCTCCACTGGCCGGCGCCGCCCTGCTGCTGCTCGGCGGCCGGGCACTGGACCGGTACGGCCACTGGCTGGCCACCGCGCTCGCGGCGCTCTCGTTCGGTTTCGGCCTGGCCCTGTTCTCGGACATGCTCGGCCGTGACGCCGAGCACCGGGCGGTCGGCGTGCACCTGTTCAGCTGGATCCCGGTGAACGGCTTCCAGGCCGACGCCTCCTTCCTGCTCGACCAGCTGTCGATGACCTTCGTCCTGCTGATCACCGGCGTCGGCACGCTCATCCACCTCTACTCGGTCGGCTACATGGCGCACGACGAGCGCCGGCGCCGCTTCTTCGCCTACCTGAACCTGTTCCTGGCCGCCATGCTGCTGCTGGTGGTGGCGGACAACTACCTGCTGCTGTACTTCGGTTGGGAGGGTGTGGGCCTGGCCTCGTACCTCCTGATCGGCTTCTGGCAGCACAAGCCGAGTGCGGCGACGGCGGCGAAGAAGGCCTTCATCGTCAACCGGGTCGGTGACGTCGGCCTGTCCGTCGCGATCATGCTGATGTTCGCCGAGTTCGGCTCCTTCGCCTTCGGTCCGGTCTTCGGCGGTGCGCACGAGGCGAGCGAGGGCAAGCTGACGGCGATCGGCCTGATGCTGCTGCTGGCGGCCTGCGGCAAGTCGGCGCAGGTGCCGCTGCAGTCCTGGCTGGGGGACGCGATGGAGGGCCCGACCCCGGTGTCGGCGCTGATCCACGCGGCCACCATGGTGACCGCCGGCGTCTACCTGATCACCCGCTCCTCGGCGATCTTCGACCCTGCGCCGGATGCGCAGACCGCCGTGGTGGTGGTCGGCGCGGTGACGCTGCTGTTCGGTGCGATCGTCGGTTGCGCCAAGGACGACATCAAGAAGGCGCTGGCCGGCTCGACCATGTCGCAGATCGGCTACATGGTGCTGGCGGCCGGGCTCGGCCCGATCGGCTACGCCTTCGCGATCATGCACCTGGTGACCCACGGCTTCTTCAAGGCCGGGCTGTTCCTCGGTGCCGGGTCGGTCATGCACGGCATGAACGACGAGGTGAACATGCGCCACTACGGCGGCCTGCGCAAGTACATGCCGGTCACCTTCGTCACCTTCGGCCTCGGCTACCTGGCGATCATCGGCTTCCCGGGCCTGTCCGGCTTCTTCTCCAAGGACAAGATCATCGAGGCGGCCTTCGCCAAGGGCGGCACCGAGGGCTGGGTCCTCGGGCTGTGCGCGCTGGTCGGCGCGGCCGTCACCGCGTTCTACATGACCAGGGTGATGGTGCTGACCTTCTTCGGGGAGAAGCGCTGGCAGCCCGACGCCGAGGGCAACGCCCCGCACCCGCACGAGTCGCCCCGGACGATGACCGTCCCGATGGTCCTGCTGGCCTTCGGCTCGGTCTTCGCGGGCGGGCTGTTCGCCTTCCACGACTCCTTCCTGAGGTGGCTGGAGCCGGTCACCGGGCACGAGGAGGGCAACTCCCCGCTCGCCCCGCTGACCGTCACCCTGCTGACCACGGCCTGCATGCTGGCCGGCGTCGGCCTCGCGTACCTGATGTACGGGCGCTCGCCGGTCCCGGTGGTGCCGCCGGTCGGCTCCCCGCTCACCCGGGCCGCCCGCCGCGACCTGCTGCAGGACGACTTCAACCACGCGGTGCTGGTGCGGCCGGGCTCGGCGCTCGCCGCGGCGCTGGTGTTCTTCGACAGCCGCGGCCTGGACGGCGTGGTCAACGGCCTGGCCGCCGCGATCGGCGGGCTCTCCGGCCGACTGCGGCGGATCCAGAACGGTTTCGTCCGCTCGTACGCGCTCTCCATGTTCGGCGGCACGCTGGTGCTGGTCGCCACGACTCTCCTGATGAGGTCCACGTGATGACTCGTCCTGATATCCGTTGGGGGGAGCGGGCATGAGCGTCCTGCTGACCGCCACCTGCGCCGTCCCGGCGGCCGGCGCGGTGCTGACGGCCGCGCTGCCCGCCGGGTCCTCCGAGAGCCGGCGCAGGACCACCAAGGCCGTCGCGCTGGGCGTCTCGGTCGTCACCCTGGCGCTGGCCGCCGTGGTGGCGACCCGGTTCGACCCGCACGGCACCCGCTTCCAGCTGAACGAGTCGTACAGCTGGATCCGCTCCTTCGGCATCAACTTCTCGCTCGGCGTGGACGGCATCGGAGCCGTGCTCGCCCTGCTCACCGCCGTGCTCGTGCCGCTGGTGATCCTCGCCTCCTGGCACGACGCCGACCCGGGGCCGGCCGGGCCCGACGGCAGCTTCGAGAACAGGCGCCGCACCCAGGGCTTCTTCGCCCTGATCCTCGCGGTGGAGGCGATGGTGGTCGTCTCCTTCTACGCCACCGACGTCTTCGTGTTCTACGTGTTCTTCGAAGCCATGCTGATCCCGATGTACTTCCTGATCGGCGGCTTCGGCGACCGCGCGGGCGGTCCCGAGTCGGCGCGCCAGCGCTCCTACGCGGCCGTGAAGTTCCTGCTCTACAACCTGCTCGGCGGCCTGGTGATGCTGGCCGCGGTGATCGGCCTGTACGTGATCGCGCAGGACCAGGGCTTCGGCACCTTCGACCTGCCGACGCTGACCTCGGCGATCGCCGACGGCCGGCTCCAGCTGACCGGCACCGCCGAGAAGGCGCTGTTCCTGGGCTTCTTCTTCGCCTTCGCGGTGAAGGCCCCGCTGTGGCCGCTGCACACCTGGCTGCCGAACGCGATGGGCGAGTCCACCGCCGGCACCGCGGTGCTGATCACCGCCGTGGTGGACAAGGTCGGCACCTTCGCGATGCTGCGCTTCTGCCTCGGGCTGTTCCCGGACGCCTCGAAGACCTTCGGCCCGGCGATCCTGGTCCTCGCGCTGGTCGGGATCGTCTACGGCGCGCTGCTGGCGGTCGGCCAGAAGGACATCAAGCGCCTGGTGGCGTACGCCTCGATCTCGCACTTCGGCTTCATCATCATGGGTGTCTTCGCCCTGACCAGCCAGGGCCAGAGCGGCGCCACCCTGTACATGGTCAACCACGGCCTCTCCACGGCGGCGTGGATGCTGGTGGCCGGGTTCCTGATCTCCCGTCGCGGCTCGCGGCTGATCGCCGACTACGGCGGCGTGCAGAAGGTCGCCCCGGTGCTCGCCGGGACGTTCCTGATCGGCAGCCTGGCGACGCTGTCGCTGCCCGGGCTCGCCCCGTTCGTCAGCGAGTTCCTGGTGCTGGTGGGCACCTTCACCCGCTACCCGGCGATCGGCGTCGTGGCCACCTTCGGCATCGTGCTGGCCGCGCTGTACGCCCTGCTGCTGTACCAGCGCACCATGACCGGCCCGGTGAAGGAGGGCGTGCGCACCATGCCTGACCTCAAGCTCCGCGAACTCGCCGTGGTAGGCCCGTTGGTGGCGCTGACCATCCTGCTGGGCGTCTACCCCAAGCCGCTCACCGACCTGGTCAACCCCTCGGTGAACGCGACGCTCTCGCAGATCCACCGGACCGACCCGGCGCCGGCCCATCCGGTCGCCGCCACCTCAGGAGGTGAGCAGAAGTGAGCGCCACCGCAGTGCTCGCCGCCGCCGGCGGCAACACCGCCAGCATCCCGGCGCCGCACATCGAGTACGGGCAGCTGTCCCCGATGCTCGTGGTGTTCGCCGCAGCCGTGACCGGCGTCCTGGTGGAGGCCTTCGTACCCCGCCGGTACCGGCACTGGACCCAGGTGACGCTCGCCCTGGCCGGACTGGGCGGCGCCTTCGTCGCCGTGGTGGTGCTGGCCGTGCAGAGCCACGGCTTCACCCGGATCGACCTGCTGGCCATGGAGACGGTCGCGATGGACGGCCCGGCGCTGTTCCTCCAGGGCGTGATCCTGTTGGCCTCGGTGGTCGCGGTGCTCACCTACGCCGAACGGAGGCTGGAGCCCAAGGCCGGCGGCCTGCCCGCCGACGCCTTCGCCGCCCAGGCCGCCGCCACCCCCGGGGGCGAGCAGGAGCGGGCCGCGGTCCGGGCCGGCTTCGCCACCAGCGAGGTCTTCCCGCTCACCATGTTCGCGGTCGGCGGCATGCTGCTGTTCCCCGCCGCCAACGACCTGCTGACCATGTTCGTGGCGCTGGAGGTGTTCTCGCTGCCGCTGTACCTGCTGTGCGCGCTGGCCCGGCGCCGCCGGCTGCTCTCCCAGGAGGCGGCGGTCAAGTACTTCCTGCTCGGTGCCTTCGCCTCGGCCTTCTTCCTGTTCGGCACGGCGCTGCTGTACGGCTACGCGGGCAGCGTGAAGCTCGGCGACATCGGGGACGTCATCTCCGGCAAGGCGATGACCACCCCCGCGCAGCTGAGCACCACCCAGAGCGACGCGCTGGTGCTGACCGGACTGGCGATGCTGGCGGTCGGCCTGCTGTTCAAGGTCGCCGCGGTGCCCTTCCACTCCTGGACCCCGGACGTCTACCAGGGCGCGCCGACCCCGGTGACCGGCTTCATGGCGGCGGCCACCAAGGTCGCGGCCTTCGGGGCCTTCCTGCGGCTGTTCTACGTGGCCTTCCCGGGCCTGCGGCTGGACTGGCGGCCGGTCATGTGGGGCGTGGCGATCCTCACCATGGTGGTGGGCGCGGTGCTCGCGGTCACCCAGCAGGACGTCAAGCGCCTGCTGGCGTACTCCTCGATCGCGCACGCCGGGTTCATCCTGACCGGCGTGATCGCCGTCAACAAGCAGGGCATCTCCTCGGTGCTGTTCTACCTGCTGGCGTACGCCTTCGTGACGCTAGGGGCGTTCGCGGTGGTCACCCTGGTGCGCGATTCCAAGGGCGAGGCGACCCACCTGTCCAGCTGGGCCGGGCTGGGGCGGCGTTCGCCGCTGGTGGCGGGGGTGTTCGCGCTGTTCCTGCTGGCCTTCGCCGGAATTCCGCTGACCTCCGGGTTCACCGGGAAGTTCGCGGTCTTCCAGGCCGCGGCCAGCGGGGGGGCGACGCCCCTGGTGGTCGTCGGTGTGCTGAGCTCGGCGGTGGCCGCGTTCTTCTACATCCGGGTCATCGTGCTGATGTTCTTCTCGGACCCGCAGCCCGGCGGCCCCACGGTGGCGATCCCCAGCGCCTTCACGGCGACCGCGATCGGGGTGGGGGTGCTGGTCACGCTGGGTCTCGGACTGCTGCCCCAGTACTTCCTCGACCTCGCGTCCAAGGCCTCGCTGTTCGTGCGCTGACCTTTACGTCCCCCGCTCTCGACCAGGGCCCCGTCCGGGCCGCGCCCAGTTCGCGCGGCCCGGACGGGTCTTTGTCGGGTGCAGGGGCCGGGGGAGTTCCGAGAGCTCTCCCGCCTTTATTTCCAGCCGAATTCGCCCCCACCGCCGTCCGGCCCGCACAGCCGCGCTGACCAGGGCATCAGGCCCGATCATGACAGGATCCGCACGCCCGTGCAGTGATCCACTGACGACCGGATACCCTGCCTGTATGGCCAGCGGCGGCACTCAGGGACCAGGCCGCTAGATCGACCAGGGACAGAGGAGTGGTCTTCGTGACCGTCGTGGAACCCTTCGGGCTCAGCGTGCAGGACCGCGACCTGACCCGGGACGTCCAGGCCGGACTGGACGCGGTGGAGGCGGCGCTCGGTGAGGCCGTCAAGAGCGACGTCCCCTTCATCACCGTCACCGCCAGTCACCTCCTCGAGGCCGGCGGCAAGCGCTTCCGTCCGCTGCTCCTGCTGCTGGCGGCCCAGTTCGGCGACCCGGGGGCGCCCGGCGTGGTGCCCGCCGCCGTGGTGGTCGAACTGACCCACCTGGCCACGCTCTACCACGACGACGTCATGGACGAGGCGCCGGTGCGCCGGGGCGCCCCGAGCGCCAACTCCCGCTGGGACAACTCGGTCGCGATCCTCACCGGCGACTTCCTGTTCTCCCGCGCCTCCCAGGTGCTCTCCGACCTCGGCCCGGAGGCCGTGCGGATGCAGGCCGAGGCCTTCGAGCGGCTGGTCACCGGCCAGATCCTGGAGACCCGCGGCCCCGGCCAGGACATGGACCCGCTGCTGCACTACCTGGACGTCCTGGAGGGCAAGACCGGCTCGCTGATCGCCGTCTCCTGCCGGATAGGAGCGCTGATGGCCGGTGCCGAGCGCGAGCTGGTGGACACCCTCGGCGAGTTCGGCGAGCGGATCGGCATCGCCTTCCAGCTGGCCGACGACGTGCTCGACATCGCCAGCGACGGCCACGAGTCCGGCAAGACCCCCGGCACCGACCTGCGCGAGGGCGTGCCGACCCTGCCGACCCTGCTGCTGCAGCAGATGCCCGCCGACCCGGCCGACCCGGACGACGCCCGGCTGCGCGAACTGCTCGACCAGGACCTCTCCGACGACGAGCTGCACGCCGAGGCGCTGCGGCTGCTGCGCGCCCACCCCGCGCTGCAGCGTGCCCGCGCCGAGACCCTGCGCCGGGCCGAGGAGGCCCGGGCGCTGCTGGCCCCGCTGCCGGACTGCGCGGCGAAGGCCGCCCTGGAGGGCCTCTGCGACGCGGTGGCGATCCGCACCATGTGAGCCCCGACCGGGGCCGTGCGGGCCCGGCCGCGATGTGGCCGGGCCCGCCCCCTCGGCGCGTCAGGGCATGGGGGAGACTGACTCCCGTCAGCCCACGCCTGCCGGGAAGGTCGTTATGCGCCGTGTCGTCATCGCCGAGGACTCCGTTCTGCTACGGGAGGGACTGACCCGGCTGCTCACCGATCGCGGCCTGGAGGTCGTGGCCGGGGTCGGGGACGGCGACGCCCTGGTGAAGACCATCCACGACCTGGCCGCGGCCGACGCCCTGCCGGACGTGGTGGTCTCCGACGTGCGGATGCCCCCGAGCCACACCGACGAGGGCCTGCGCGCCTGCGTGGAGCTGCGCGGCCGCTACCCGCAGCTGGGCGTGCTGGTGCTGTCGCAGTTCGTGGAGGAGCGCTACGCCTCCGAGTTGCTGGCCGGCTCCACCCGGGGCGTCGGCTACCTGCTCAAGGACCGGGTCGCCGAGGTGCGCGAGTTCGCCGACGCGGTGGTCCGGGTCGCCGAGGGCGGCACCGCGCTGGACCCCGAGGTGGTGCAGCAGCTCCTCAGCCGCAGCCGCAAGGGCGACGTTCTGGCCAATCTCACGCCGCGCGAGCGCGAGGTGCTCGGGCTGATGGCGGAGGGCCGCACCAACGCCGCGGTGGCCAGGCAGCTGGTGGTCTCGGACGGCGCGGTGGAGAAGCACGTCAGCAACATCTTCCTCAAGCTGGGTCTGGCTCAGAGCTCCGAGGACCACCGCCGGGTGCTGGCCGTGCTCACCTACCTCAACTCCTGACAGCCGCCTCGTTGAGCGCATCTCGGCCAAGGTTCGCCAGGTGTCTCGCGCCCGCCCGCCCGAGCCGGAATGATCTCCGGCAGGCGGGTGTTGACGTTTGTGTGCTGTGTTGCCGCGGGCCGGTGAATTAACTGCCGTGGCTCCGGCCGCCGTCGAGTCGACCCGCATAGGATGCGAGAGGTGCACCAGGCGGACGGGGCACGGGGCCGCGCCCGCGGTGGTGCGCCCACGAGGAGGTCCGCGGCAGTGACCAGTCAGGTCGATCAGTCAGAGGCAGTGGACGGCCCGGACGGCGACGAGGCCCGCGCCGGGAGCGGCGGTGTCCGCTCGGGTTCGGCTGCTCCCGCGGGACCCCCGGCCACGGGCGGCCCTCCGGTGAAGCCGGGCAAGCCGATCCGCAGACTCGATCGGGTGATCATTCGTTTCGCCGGTGATTCCGGTGACGGTATGCAGCTGACCGGTGACCGTTTCACGTCGGAGA
>NZ_JBSFKQ010000031.1:0-76631 GCF_053598615.1 Kitasatospora sp. NPDC001095
TCAGCCACGTGATCATTCTGACGGTCCAGCGTCGCCCGGCACGGCAACCGGGCGACACGTCACGACGGGGCGAACGTTGCCTGATGCGGCACTAGGGGGTGCGGTCCCAGCTGGAGGCGGACTAGAGGACCGATGCGGTGCAAGCCGGTGATGAAGCCCAGCGGGTCCCGGGCCAGGGGCAGGAGATGCCCGATCATTGGAAGGCCACCGGGCGCCCGCGGCAGCGCCGCGGCACCATCGGCCGTCACCCTTTCGTCCTTGAACGCGGCAATCACCGGGCCACGAAGCCTCACAGGTCCTCCAGGTAGTGAGGGGCTTCCCCACACCTCACCGCACCACCACCTCTCAGGACTGCTGACACCCTGATGCAGCGGACGAACTCCCCCGACCGACCCACGGCGCCTTCTCCCGCCCCGGTACCGCGGTTACCCGGGCTACACAACCACGATCGCTGTCGCGAGTGCCCGCGACCAGCAGACCACGGACTCGGGCCGCCACGTCGATCTGACTCCGGCCGGGTCCGCAGCGGTGTGGCGGGAGCGGAATCTCCGGACGCTGGCAAACGACATCCCGGCGGCCGGCCTGGTTCTCGTTTCGCGGGCGAGCCTCCCCAGCCCCTCTTCGGGCGTCCGGACGCCACCGACGCCCGGCTTGCCGATTTCGGCACGCCCGTCCTTACTCGTCTTACGAGCGAACTGATCTTTGAGGAGCGCACCGTTCTGGACAACGTCAGTCGTCTCGTGCGCGAAGACCTCTTTGCACAAGCGCGCACCTCGCCCACGTACTCGCGATGCAGGCGGTCGGTCCTCCTCTGGCGGCCCCCGCCTGATCAGCCTGGCCGGACCAGGAGAACGGCACGGCGAGGCTCGGCCGGCATAGCCCGGTGGGTACGGTGCCGAATTGCTCGACAGCATGCTGGCGGGCCCGGACCCGGTACCCGGCCCAGGGCTCCGATCAGCCGTTCGGGGCTCGCCTGCGGCCACCTACGCGACGCGTGATGGCTCGCGAGCTACATCTCTTCACCATGGTCGATGTCAGGCAGCGTCTCGCCGAACCGCTCCAACGCCGCCTCCGGCGAGCAGCCGAATGCGCGGCCGATGTACTCCCAAGTCATCATGCTGCTGCGGGCCTTGCGACCGGCCAGCAGCGCGGTCGACCCGGCGGCACGCTCGAACCGGGCCGCCGCACGGGCGGCCGCGTATGGTCTGTTCTCCGTCAGGTCGCAGATCCGGTCCACCAGGGCCGCAACCAGCTCCTCGACCTCGCGCGGCACGACGCCCTCGGCCAGGTCGACGTGTTGCTCCCAGTCCGCGAACGGACCGGTGGCTTCGCCGACCGCCTCGGTCGCCACGTCGTCGCCGAAGTCCAACAGGTGCAGCCGCTCACCTCGCCAGCCGCAACCGCAGCCACCGCGCACGGCAACGGCCCGAGGGCCATCCGCGCCGTTGTAGAGCCACCAGGTGGTGCGCCCGTCCGGCAGCGGCGCCGGCTCGCTGCCGTCCGCCAACACCGCCGCCGAGAAGCCCCGGTGGCGCTCGCTCTCGTCAATCCATGGCATGCCGCGCCCCTCCGTCCCTGGAGTACTGGCACCAGGGTTCGCGGCCCGCGACGCACTGTCAAAGCACCTTGACAATCGGTGCGATTCGCGCCTCAAGTGAGCTTCCCCCGATGAGCGGGAGGTGTTGATTAGCTGGTCAGGACGGGTTCGGATGGTTGGACGACCACTGGTTCGGCGGTCGCCTGGTCGGCGTAGTGCTTCGCCTCGTACTCGTCGGGGCTGAGCCAGTCGAGGCGCTTTTGGATGCAGCGGGTGTTGTACCAGCCGTCGATGTAGGCGAACAGGGCCAGGTCGGCGTCGGTGCGGGTCTCGAAGGTTGTGCGGCGCACGCACTCGGTCTTCAGGATGCTCCAGAAGTTCTCGGCCAGGGCGTTGTCGAACGAGTCGCCCACGGTGCCCATGCTCGGCTCGATTCCCGCTTTCAGCAGGCGGGTTGTGAGCTTGATGGACGTGTACTGGCAGCCGTGGTCGCTGTGGTGGATCAGCTTCCCGGGCTCGACCGGGCGCCCGTGCAGCGCGTACTCCAGAGCGGTGAGCACGAGGTCGGCGTCCGCACGCTCTGAGGTGTGCCAGCCCACGATTCGGCGGGAGAAGGCGTCGCGGATCGTGGCCAGCCACCACGGGCCCTCGCCGGTGGGGATCAGCGAGATGTCGGCGACCCACAGCCGGTTCGGGGCGCCCGCGGTGAAGTCGCGCCGGACCAGGTCCGGGGCGGAGTCGGCGGCCGGGTCGCGGCGGGTGAAGGAGCGGGGCCGGCGCGGGCTGACGCCCTGCAGGCCGGCCTGGCGCATCAGGCGCTCGACCCGCTTGCGGCTGACATGGGTGCCCTCGCGCCGCAGGACGGCGTGGATGCGCGGGGAGCCGTAGGTTTCGTCGGAGTCGGCGTGGATGCGACGGATGTGCTCGGTGAGTTCGACGTCGTGGCGCTTGCGCTCGCAGGGCTCGACGGCCTTGCGGCGCCAGCGGTAGTAGGTGGAGGCGGGGATGTGCAGTTCCCGGAGGACGGGCTCGGCCCCGAAGCGGTGCTGGTGCTCGTCGATGAGCTTCAGTACCGTCGCCGGGTCGGGTCGAGCTCCTGGGCGAAAAAAGCCGAGGCGGCCTTGAGGATCTCGCATGAGCGTCGCAGTTCGGCGTTTTCCTTGCGCAGAGCGGCCAGCTCCTCCTTCGCGGCAGTGGTCAGCCGGTCGTCGCGCTCGCCCCGGTCCGCCTCGTCCTGGCGGATCCAGTTCCGCAGGGCCTCGTGGTGCACGCCCAGGTCCCGGGCCATCTGACGGATCACGGGCTTCGGATCAGCGGCCCGGTACGCGGCAACAGCCCGCTGCCGCAATTCGGGCGGGTACTTCATCGGTGCAGCCATGGCAGAAGCTCCCTTCTCATGGCCAATCAGGCCACCTCCAGCAACCTTCCGCATCTCGGGGGAACCTCACAAGCCGTACTTGGCTCTGCTGTCCGTCACCCTCGAATTGTTCTCCCTCCCCGGGGCGATAAGACCCGTGCCAAAAACCCGCCAGCAGGTGGCGCGGACCATATTGCTGCCCCTCCCAGGGGGATGAGGCGGTGGCCGGCAACCCGGTCACCGTCACCGTGGCCTGGTTGTTACCCCTCCCAGGGGCGATAAGGCGGAGTGGACGGCGTACGGGATGGCCGGCCATCACGGGTTGCCACCCCTCCCAGGGGCGATGAGGCAAGGACACGCTCCACGGCCTGGCCCAGTACTTCGTGTTGCTACCCCTCCCAGGGGCGATGAGATCAGTACGTCGCGCTCGCTGACGTCCTGATCGTCACGTTGCTGCCCCTGCCCAGGGCAATGAGCCTGGCCGTGGCGAAACATGAGATGTACACAGACGAGTTGCGACCCATTCAACGGGTAATGAGACAGCGCGCTCCTACCTCCTGCAGCGGTGCGCGCAGATGTTGTTACCCCTCCGAGGAACGATGAGCCTCGACTTCCGCGGCACCTTCGACATCCTGGAGTACTCGTTGCTACCCCTCCGAGGGTGTGATGAGACGGGCGGGCCAGCTCCACAAGGCCCGCATGCTGCAATGATTGTCACCCCTCCAAGAGGCGATGAGATTGCCACATGGTCGTGGTCCCCGGAGACGTCAAGGGGTTGTTACCCCTCCGAAGGGCGATGAGCCCACTCCGGGTACCCCCGTGCAGTGCGACATCTGGGAGTTGTTACCCCTCCGAGGGGCGATGAGTCAGCGCCGATCCACGCCACCCACATCCACGGCATCACCTTGCTACCCCTGCGGGGTGATGAGGACCAGCGCGCTGGACATGCGCCGGGTGCCCGCCACCACATTGCAGCCCCTCCAATGGGCTATGAGACTTGCTGCAAGGTCAATGCCTGGCTGATCGCTAACCTGCTCAACGGCGCGGGTACGCGGAACACAGTATTGGTACCCCCGAGAGGGGCGATCAGTCGACCGCGGCCAGCGGGCGGCATTCTCCTTGATCACGTTGCTGCTCCTCCGAAGGGTGATGAGACGCCTACGTCATCACCCCGGTCTACATTGCCGGCCCGTTGCGACCCCTCCGAGAGGCGATGAGTCCGCGAAGAACTCCGAACTGCTGTCCGTCACCCTCGAATTGTTTTCCCTCCCAGGGACAATGAGACCAGGGATGCCTATTTCATCCGATAGACCGTCAGTACATTGTTACCCCTCCGGGGGCGATGAGACTACGTGGACCCGGAGACGGACGACACGCCGTGGTAGTTGCTACCCCGCCGAGGGTCAGTGAGCCTTCGCCAGCGCTGGAACGCTGACCGTGATCACCAAGTTGCCACCCCTTCGAGGGCGATGAGACGACATGGCGCGAGCGCGCCCACGGAGTTACTACCCCTCCCAGGGGCTATGAGGCCTCCGCTGGCCGCACCTGGACCTGCGCCGACTACGAGTTGCTACCCCTCCGAGGGGCGATGAGGCGCGCGTGGGCGTCTGCCGCCAGATGGTCTCCCGGGTGTTGCTACCCCTCCCAGGGACGATGAGGCTCGGTGCGCAACAGCGTTTCTGAGACTCGGCAGCAAGTTGTTACCCCTCCCGGGGGCGATGAGACTGGGCAGGACGTCACCCAGTCCGTCCAGTCCGCCGCGTTACTGCCCCTCCCAGGGATGATAAGACCAGAGGACAGGGCCCGCTTGCGCATGTCCATCAAGGAGTTGCTACCCCTCCCAGGGGCGATGAGACCACGGACTGGGTTCGCTGGATCGTCCCCTCGACCGCATTGCTACCCCCCAGGAGCGGTGAGGCGAAGCCGGAGTTCGTGCTGGAGCACGGCGCGAATTGGTTGCTACCCCTCCCAGGGGCGATGAGACCTGGGTCGACCTGGACCGCGTCATCGCGGAGATCTAGTTGCCACCCCTCCCAGGGGCGATGAGACCCGGGCATGTTCAGGGCGGGTGGCAAGCGGGTCTGTTGTTGCTACCCCTCCCAGGGGCGATGAGACCCGATGGTAAAGCTACAGGTCAGACGCCGGATATGACTGGTCAGTGAGTCAGGTTCTGCAGTAGGAGTCCGGTGATGCTGTTGGCCACGTCATGGCGCTGTGGTGCGCAGCTTGGCGTTGGTCTGGGTGGTCTTGTTCAACGGTAGGGCATCGAGTGCTGCCCGGGGTCGTGGGTGACTGTGCGCAATCTTGTGACGGCTGTCAGTGGTGCAGTTTAGGGTCCTGGACTGTGCGGCTGGTGGTTCGTCAGCTTGCTGGTTTGTCATGCCGTTTGAGCGTTGGAGTGCGGGATGAGGGTGCGGCTGGCCGTGGTGACGGCGGCGGCGGAGGTGCCGTGGGGCAGCGTGCTTGCCCCTGGTCGGGGGTTGGTCTACGGCGTGCTGGGGCGGGTGGCTCCGGAGCTTGGGCGCCGGTTGCACGAGCATGGTGAGGGGCCGCACGGGATGGCGCCGTTCGGGCATGGTGCGCCGGTGTTCTCGTCCGCACGTCGGCGGCCGGGGCGGTATGCGGCTGGCGGGCGGGGGGTGGTTGAGTTCGGCAGTCCGGTGCCGGCCATCGTGGAGGCGCTGGCGGCGGGGTTCGCGGAGCGTGAGTTGTTGGACTGGGGCGGGGTCGCCCTGCGCCTGACGGGCCTCGGCATGGTGGAGCCGCCGGAGTTCGCGGACGGTCGGGCGGTGTTGCGGACGTCAACTCCGGTGGTGATGAAGAGCTCCGGATACGGCGCGGATGGGGTGCGCGGTCCGCGTCAGGCGTGGGTGCTGCCGACGGAGCTGGAGTGGGCGGGCTATTTCCAGGGGAACCTGCGGCGCAAGGCCGAGACCTTGGGCCTGGACGCCGGGGTCAACCTGGAGTCGGTGTCCTGGGTGGGGCCGAAGAGGTCGTTCGCGGTGGGGCAGGGCGCCAAGCCTGGGGCCGCCGTCGAGGTGGAGCTGTCGGGAGCGCCGGAGACGCTGCGGGCCTTGTGGAGCTGGGGCCTGGGCCAGGCGAACTCGGCCGGGTTCGGCTGGGTGGCGGCATGACCGCGCCGGCTCGCGGTGACCTCGGCCAGGGCCGACTGGTGCTGACCGCGCACCCCTTGCAGCGGGTGGGGGCGTTCGCGCTCGCGGCCCTGGCCGGCGACGGCTCTCCGGAGGAGACCACCGAGGCCGATTTCGAGGCGGCGCTGTCGCAGATGGCCCGGGACGCGCTACGTGCGGCGCTCGGACGCGACAGCAAGGCACCGGACGGTTTCTGGTTGAAGGTCAGCTACTCCTTCTTCCCCAACACCGCGATGAACCACCCCAGCAACGGCAAGCGCACCGACGCCGAGATCACGGAGCGGGTGGAGCAGTGGCGGACTCTGTCCCCGCCGTCCGGCTGGCCGCCCACGGTGTGCTCGCTGTGCTCACGGCAGGCAGTCGGGTACTACGGGAAGAGCGACGTGCCGCTCGCCGAGAGCCAGTCGTACCGCAACACCACCCCGCGAGGCCACGACGGGATGGCACTGTGCTGGCCGTGTCTGTGCAGCTTCTACGCGCTGCCCTACGGGGTGCGCCTGACCGGCGGCCCGTCCATCGCCGTGCACAGCTGGGACGACGACTTCCTCCAGCACGCTGTGGCCGAGCAGGTCGACCACAACCAGATGCTCGCCGCTACCGGCGACGGCAGTAAGCGGCAGACCGGCGCGCAGGAGGTCGTCGCACTTGTCGCGCTGCGCACCCACCGCCGACCGATGGGCGCCGCTGTCGAACTGCTGGTGTTCAACAACAACAACCGCGGCCAGGAGCTGGAGACCCACGCGCTGGAGCAGCCGCTGGCCGAGTGGCTGCGCCGCACCCAGCGGCTGGGTGATCGGCGTGCGGGTTTCGCGGAGCTGGTTCGCGCCCATGCCAGTGCGTCGACGCCTGGGCTCGTGGCCTTGGCCCGCAACGTTTTCCGCTCGCCTGGCCGGATCGTGGCCGTCGGCCACGGCCGGCTGCTCGGCTGTCTGACCCGCACCGGGCGTGACCGGTCTAGGGCCGAGGCCCTGGCCGTGCTGCTCAACTCCTTTGCGACCGAGGTAATGCTGATGACCGAGAAAGACCTGGCCGAGATCGCCAGGACCGCCCGCAACGTGGCCGCGCTGCTGAGCACCGCCACCACCGGCGGCCGGTTGCGGAGCTTCCGCACGCTGCTTCGCGACCCGTCGAAGCTGCGCGGGTGGCTCACATCCCAGGGCGTGCAGTGGACCGTCAAGCCGCCCGCCGGAGCAGCGGGGCCGCTGGTGACTGAGCGGGGCTTCGAGCTGCTGTTCAGCCCGGTCTCGCAGAACCCGGCCTGGTTCCACCGGGACATGCTCCTGGTCGGTGTGCTGCAGGAGCTGAACTCGCTCGGCTGGAAGCCCGAGCAACCGGAGGAGGAGAGCGAGGAGGATCTCGATCCCCGCGACCTCGAAGCGATGACGTTTGACACGGAGGATGAGCAGCAGTGACGTACCTGGTTGGCAAGATCGTTCTGGATGTTGTGGCGGGAGCCCCGAACAACGGCTTGGCGGAGGACAACAACGGCAAGGTCAAGCAGTTGCGGGTCGGGCGGGACGTCCACCCGTACGTGTCCGCGCAGGCGTTCCGCCGCTGGCTGCGCGACAGTCTGCCCGTGCAGGAGTCGCGATCGCCGGTAATCCGCAGCGGCGCCGGGGCCAAGCAGCAGGCTTACACTGCGGGTCGTCCCGATCTGCACCTGGACGACGACCTGTTCGGCTACATGGTCGCGGTGAAGAAGGAGAGCTACGGCCGGGAGACGGTGCTGGCGACGGGCACGTTCGTGTCGGTCGTCCCGCAGCGGCCCACCAGCGACTTCGGCACCATGAGCCGGGACTTCCCTCCTGGCGAGCACCCGGTGATCCACTCCCACGAGCTCTACAGCGCCGTCCTGGCCGGGGATGTGCTCCTGGACCTTCCCCGTGTCGGTGTCTTCGAGACGGACGGCACGGGGCTGCGTACCGCGCTGAGCCCGGCCGCCGAGGAGGAGGCCGTCAATGCGGGTGCGGAGAAGACGGTGCTGCGCAGCGTCGGCGCGGTGCGGCTGCCCCTTGCAGAGCGCCGACGGCGGGTGGACACCGTGCTGCGCACGCTCGCCGCGGTGCGCGGCGGCGCGAAGCAGGCCCTCCACTACGGCGACCGCGCCCCGGCGCTGGTGCTGCTCGCTCCGGTCAAGGGCGGGGTGAACCCGTTCACCCGGATCGTCGGCGCCGACGACGGCCGGCCTGTCTTCCAGACCGATGTGCTGCGCGAGGAGATCGAGGCGTGGCGCGACGAGCTGGACGGCCCGGTGCTGGCCGGCTGGGCGCCCGGGTTCCTCGGCGACCAGCGTGAGAGGGCGGTCAAGGACCTCGCCGACCTCGTCGACAGCGGCGCCGTGGTCTTCGGGCACCCCCGGCTGATCCTCAACGGCCTGGCCGACCGGATCGGTGCGGGCGAGCACGACGCCTGGTTCGAGGACCCCGCGGTATGACGGCCGCCTCGGTCACGGCGCTGCGGGTGACTCTGACCGCGCCGGTGGTCTCCTTCCGCAACCACCTGTATGCCGGTGTGCAGGTCACTCATCCCTGTCCGCCGCCGTCCACCGTCGCCGGGATACTCGCGGCGGCGGCCGGCGGCTGGGACGCGGTCGACGTCGGCCTGCGGTTCGCCATGGCCTTCCACGCCGCCGGCGCCGGGGTCGACTTGGAGACCTACCACCCGCTGGATGCCACTGGGAAGGCCACCACCCCGGTCCCGCGTACCCGGGAGTTCCTCGCCGACGCCACCATGCGCATCTGGCTGCTGGACGATACCGAGTTATGGCGCGGCCGGTTGCGGAGGCCGGTGTGGCCGCTGCGGCTGGGCCGAAGCCAGGACCTCGTCGGAATCCGCCTCGACCACACCGTCCTCACCCCGGCCGAGGGGGAGCAGCGCAGCGCCGTCGTCCCCGCCTTCCCCAAGGCCCAGGGCACGCTGCTGCGACTGCCGACCGCAGTGGCCCCGGGGCGGGAGCGGACCGTCTGGGGCGACTACCGGCACGACGCCACCAGCCGCAGCCGCACCATCGTGCCCGGCAGCTGGTCGGATGCCGACGGCCAGGCCGTTCTGCTGCTGCCGCCCGTCCACCCCGGCGCCCACTTCACCACCACCGTCAGCCCGGCCTGACCCAGAAGAAGGAGACGACCTTGGGCACGAGCGCCGATCCCCTACGGACGCTGCTGGCCAAGAGCGCCCGCGGCGCCGTGCCGCCCGAAGAGCTGACGGTGCATCTGGAGACCACATTGACGGCGGGGGTCGAGTTCGCCCGGCGGGTCGGCCGGATCGAGGCCGCAGAGCATGTGCTGGACGGCCGGTTCTGGCCGGCCGCCCAGCTGAGCGGGCTGTACCACGACGGCGGCAAGCTCCCCGATGGCTGCCAGCAGATGCTCCTCGGCAGGGTCCGATCCTGGGGCGAGAGGCACGAGGTTGTCTCCCTCGGGTTCCTCCCCGCCCTCGTACCGGACGAGCAACTGTGCGGCTGGGTGGCCGCCGGTGTCGCCACCCACCACCGCGCACTGACCGGAAGCAACGGCCGCGATCTGCGCTTCCTCTACGACGGCCTGACACCGGAGGACCTCGCGAAGCGGATCGGCCCGATCGGCGAGAGCGCGGTGACGGCGCTGCTCGGCTGGCTGCACACCACCGCGACCGCGGCCATGCTCCCCACCACCCCGAAGACCAGCTCGCTGAGCAGTACCGACCTCATCGACGCGGCACACCGCACCCTCACCGAGCTGCTCCACCGCTGGGACCGACGGGTGACTCCCGACGTCGGCCTGGCCGCCGTCCTGCTCCAAGGGGCAGTAACGGTCGCCGACCACCTCTCCTCCGCCCACGGCTCCCTCCACACCACCCAGCCCTTCGACCACCGCTTCCGGCCCGCCCTTGAAGAGCAGATGGCCGCCAAGGGCCGGGCGCTGCGCGAACACCAGATCCGCGCGGCCGAGACCACCGGCCACCTGCTCCTGCGGGCGCCCACCGGCAGCGGGAAGACCGAGGCCGTGCTGCTGTGGGCGGCCCGCCAGGTCACGGAGCTCACCCAGCACTCGGGCGGCGTGCCCAGAGTCTTCTTCACCCTGCCCTACCTCGCCTCCATCAACGCGATGGCCGACCGCTTCGCCGACCTCCTCGGCAACCCGGACCTGGTCGGCGTCGCCCACTCCCGCGCCGCCTCCTACCACCTGGCCGCCGCCATCCACTCCACCGACAGCCAGGAGCAGGAGGAGACCGGGCCCTGTCAACAGAGCGAAGCCACCAAGGCCCTCGCCAGGGCGGCGGCCACCCGGCTGTTCCGCGAGAGCGTGCGGGTGGGCACGCCCTACCAGCTACTCCGCGCCGCCCTCGCGGGCCCGGCCCATGCCGGCCTGCTCGTGGACGCCGCGAACTCGGTATTCATCCTCGACGAGCTGCACGCCTACGACTCCCGCCGCCTCGGCTACGTCCTCGCCACGGCCCGGCTGTGGGAACGCCTGGGCGGGCGGATCGCCGTCGTCTCCGCCACCCTGCCCGACGTCCTCGCCGACCTCTTCAAGGACACGCTCGCCCAGGCACCCGCTCTGGTGGACACCCCCGATCTCGGCCTGCCGCCCCGCCACCGCTTTCAGGTCCGCCGCCACCACCTCACCGACCCAGCTACCACCCACGAGATCCGCGCTCGGCTCGACCGCGGTCAGAGCGTCCTGGTCGTCGCCAACAACGTCGCGCACGCCCTGGCCCTGTTCAGCGAACTCGCCCCGCACTGCGGGGCCCTCCACGGCGACGACAGCGCCTTCCTCCTGCACTCCCGCTTCACCCGCCAAGACCGCAGCCGTATCGAGCAGAACATCCGAAACCGATTCGCCAGCGCAGCAGCCCACCGCCTCCCCGGGCTGCTGGTTGCCACCCAGGTCGTCGAGGTCAGCCTCGACCTCGACCTCGACGTGCTGTTCACCGCAGCCGCTCCGCTGGAAGCCCTACTCCAGCGATTCGGCCGCATCAACCGCCTCGGCGCCTACGACCCGGCCGACGTCATCGTCCACACACCGGCCTGGAAGCGCCGACGCAACCAGCCCGGCGAGTACGCCGACGGCATCTACCCCCGCGAACCGGTCGAGGCCGGCTGGCACCGCCTTCTCGAACACCAGCACCGCATCGTCAGCGAAGCTGACGCAACCGGCTGGCTCAACACCATCTACACCACCGACTGGGGCCGGCGCTGGCACGACGACGTCACCAACCACCGCGACGCTTTCGACAACGCCTTCCTCACCTTCCGCCGGCCCTTCGCCGACCGCACCGACCTCGCCCAGACCTTCGACGAGCTCTTCGACGGCACCGAAGCCATCGTCGAACAACACCGCGACGCCTACGCCGATGCGCTCACCCAAGGCACCACCGTGGAGGGACGACTCGTCGCCGACCAGTACCTCATCCCCATGCCCGCCTGGGCCGCCCCACTCACCCGCTACGAGAAAGCCCTCAACGTCCGCATCCTTGACGCCGACTACGACCCCGACCTCGGCCTCCTCGCCATCCGCGGCCCCCACCGCCACGCCTACCAGACCAGCCAGGTCGCGTGAGGGCTGCCGGTAGCATCAGCAACGCACGGTAGGTAGGCTCATCGCCCCATTCAGGGGTAACAACCCCTTGAAGTCGAGTACTAGGGCGAAGGCTCAGCGGTCTCATCGCCCCCGGCGGAGTAGCAACTAGCGCAGACCAGCGGTGGCAGTACCGCCGTGCCTGCTCTCATCGCCCCTGAAAGGGGTATCAACTACCACTCCCAGGCGTCGAAGCCGAATGTTCCGCCGCCCTGACCTGCCTTGAAAGGGGCGGCAACTCCATGAGGCTGGCCGCCACGCGAACGTCGCCGAGCAGAATGACTAGATTCCGATTGGTGGCGACCAGCGAAGACACTGTCACCAGAGGCTCAGGGGACGCCCTTCTGCAATCGCTGCCCGAACGCGCGCGGCGATCTCCTCTTCGTCCTCACCACCGGCCAGACCGGCGCAGATGGCGGCGCCGATCGCACGGGAGCGTCCAGCGGGGCCGCGGAGGTCCGCGAGAGGGCTTCATCGTTCTTGACCGGTTCGGTTCAGTCCCCGGGCATGGTGGGACAAACCATGCCCGGGGCCGTGCCGGACGTCCGGCACGAACATCAAATTACCGGCGCCTCAAGGCCGCAGAGCAGTTGATGCCCAACCGCGCAATTTCTGGATCGCGCGAAAGATCTCGAACAAATAATTGGCGTTTACGTTCAGATGGCATCCGGATTCGCCAATCTGTGCGCATATTCCTTCTACGCCCGACGAATTGGATGCGCCCGCCCCGGATAGTCTTCGGAACAGGCAAAGAGCCAGGCGACTGTTGCTGTGAACTACGGATCGCTCTCGCGATCCGTTACCGAAGTCGCGGACCGCGGCGGTCCGAGCGACACCCCTCAGCGGTTCGGCGACCTGCTATCGGACCGTTGCCGCCGACCTTCGTCAAGCTCATCCACGTAGTGCGGACGTTGCGGCATGAGCTTGACCTTCTTCCGGGCAGGGGCGTTGAGCACCTCGTGGATCTCGTGCTCCAGATCCGCCCACAGAGCGGGGAGATCGTCAGTGGCCGGTTTCAGGTCCAGGAACTCGGCGGGGACGGGCCTGCCCATGGTCGTGCAGGTGCTCCACACGGCCGCATTCATGATCTGGTCCGCCGCCTTCGTGACAAGGGGCGGTGATTCCGCCGCGAGGTACAGCCGTGCATAGCTGGCTTCCATGGCCGCGTCGCCCGTAGCCCGAAAGATCCGCCGGCCTTCGTCAGCCCCGGCTCCTTGCTGCTTCGCCGCGGTGAACGCGCGGGCGGCGTCGAGCCACATGTCGATGAATGCCCGGAACTTCTGGTAGGCCGCGAGGAGGTCGATGTGGTCCGGGTGTTCGGCAAGCGCGTACGGGGAGAACGGGCTCAGTCTCGCCTTGTAGTGGAGCATGGACTTCCGGTCGATATCGCCCCGGTCGAACAGCGTGTGGCAGGTCGGGCAGAGGGCGATCAGGTTCTCGAACTCGTGGCACTTCACCTTGGCCCAGGGCCTGATGTGAGCGATCACGAGAACGGGCATGCGGCAATGTGGGATGGCGCACCGGTGGCCGGCTTCGACTCGGACCCTGCGGTCCAATTCCCTTGGAATTGCTGGGCGGTTGGCGGGCATGACCATCAGGGTAGAGCAGTCTGCTGACACAGCACCCCGCCTCGCTGGTCGATACGGCTACTCCGCTGGCCAGGGCACGGAAGCGAAGACGCCGGGCGCCGCCACGACGGCCCAGCCGACCGCTCGGGTCCACCGGAACAAGGTGTCCGGCGCAAAGTAGCTGGCGAGCCATAGTTCGTCCACATGCTCGGGGACGTTCGGGTTGCCTGTGGGCTGGAAGGCGTTGGTGAGTGCCATGCCGATGCTCATGTGCGAGGAGTCCACCCAGACGAACAGGATCGTGTGCAGGCCGTCGTTCTTGGCGCGCCGGAGCTTGCCGATCTTGTTCGCGGCGGTGTTGGTCAACAGGAAGGCGTCGACGTGCGGGGTGACCGCGTCGGCGGTGGCGGTGGCGGTACCTGTGTCGAGGGTGCTGGGGATGATCCGTCCACGGACCTCCGACCCGTCACCGACCCGCGCGACGGCCCGCAGGCCGAGGCTGTGGACCTGGGCGATGTCCTCGGGGACTGGGGCATCGGCCGGAGTGGCGGCTTCCCATTCGCGGACGCTGATCCGCTCGACGCCCCGGGACTCCAGGTCGGCGAGAAAGTCGATCAGTTTCCGCTGGGCGTCTCCGCTGACCCGGGCGCCCTGGGCGAACTCCACAAACCAGCCAGCCGCGAGCTGCGGGTATTCCGTCCCGACGTGCTTCTTGTCGATTGCAGCCCACAGCCCGACCCGCTCCCGATCGAGGCTGGAGGTGACCTCCAGCGCGTACGTCGGCTCTGCCCGGCCGGGCTCCGCGAGCAGCGCGTCGATCATGCCGGGCCGGGAGTTGTCGTCCCGGGTGTGGGTCCAGGTGTCGAGGACGTGGTTGACCAGGGTCTCGGCGGCCAGTTCCTCGTGGCGGGGCGGTTTCGGGTTCTTCGACATGTCGAGGACGGTAGTAGCTGACGACCTACACCGCGTGGCGAAGTGCTGATCGCAACGGATTCCCTCTACTCTCGTCTTGGGCCCGGAGGTGGTCCACGGCTGGCCGTTCGCCCGGACGAATTGTGCTCGGAGCCGACGGGTGGGATGCCCAACCTCCTCGCGATTCGCCGTGCCATCAGACGACACCACCGTCTCATTTCGCGGCGCAGTCCGGGCTGTCGCCAGCGAGGATCTTCCATGCCGCATGTCAACGACCGTGCGCGCCTCAAGCAGTACCTGGCTCTGCTCTCCGTGCCCCAGCGTGCGCTGCAGGCGGCCGCGGTCAACGGACGGATCGAGCTGGATACCAAGGACGCCGGCCAGGAGGCTTTCCAGGCCCTGCTGTGGGACCTGTTGTTCAGCTCCAGCCACTCTCACCCATGGGACCACCGTGGCGGAAGGTCGTTCCGTGAGCTCGCCGGGTACGTCGAGTGGATCATGCCCGCGCCACATCAGCTGACGATCCAGGCCAGCGTGGCTCCACGGGTAGCCAACTACCTGTTGCCGAAGACCGTGACCTACACTGACGGCTCACATGTGCACTTCGGTGTCCCGGGCCTGCGGATCGAACGTGTCTCTGCTCGCGCCGTCCACTTGCTTCACCTGCCCACGCAGGGCCGTCTTGAACTGCGCGAATTTCACCGTGGCACCGTGCGGTTGATGCACTCGCGCCTACGGTGGGAAACCGGTTCTGTCAAGACCCCGGAGAACCTCACGTTCTGGCACACGGCGGGTGTCACGACTGCCGAGGAATCCGCTTCCCCGCACTGGGCTCCCACCTCGTGTACGCCGTTGCGCAGTCGGCTGATGGTGCGTGCGAGCACCTGGTGGAGGGATTGGTCCCACACCGCCGAGATCGTGCCCGCGCGGCGGAGCAACACCAGTCGTTGCCTGAAATGGAGCGAGGGGCCCTCCCCAATCGAAGTAGGGGACCTACTGGTCAACAGTGCCATCCAAATCGCCGACGCTGTCAGCGTCTCCCACCCTGACGAGCCCGATGTCAGTGTGCTGAGGCTCGGCTCCGCCGCCATCGAGCTGGCGCGCTCCCGCTAGAGAAGCCGTCCAGCGGCGTTAGGTGCCCCCACTCAAACGGCTCCCAGCGTGCGCCAGCCAGGCGCCGAGGGCACCGTCGAGGTATGGGTGTACTGGTGCTGCTGGAGGTTCTTAACGGATTCGACCCGGATGAAGCGGACCCCACCTTCATCCGGTCGGTCCACGCCGCCGCGAGCGATCCTGAGGTACCGGAGGACCCACTGCCGACGACGCTCTGTGGCGTCCGTACGGACCCGTTGGTGCACACGCACTACCAGGCCGGTTTCGGAGAGCCGTGGTATCCAGCAGCGTTCGAGGACCGGCGATGCCGTGAGTGCGAGAGGGCCCTTCGGCGGATGTAATTCAGGCGCCGGGCACATGCGCCTCGGCTCGTGCTGCATGCTCAAGTGATCTCGCCAGCAGGGCTCTCCTCGGCTACCGATCACCCAGTCGGCCAACCTGCCAACGTCCTCGGCCCTTGACCTCCACGAACATCGCGTAGGAAGTCAACACTTCCAGGACGGCCGCCATCCGGGCAGCGTGTCCGGCACCCGGGATGTCCTCGCCCAGACGCTCCACGATCTGCGTACGGGTCAACGGTGCCCGGGAGCCGACCAATGTCCGGGCCACTCGGTGCAACAGCGTGTCGCCGGGCGTGCCCCGCTCCGCCTGCTGCCACCGGTCCTCACCTCGGGCGTGCCGCTCAGTAAGTGCGGCTATCTCCTTCGAAGCGCGGGCCATCAGCACGGGCAGCATCGGCGGCCTCTGCGCGGGAACCCGTGGATGCTTCTTGTTCAGCCAGTACAGGGCCCCGGCAGCCCCAGCACCCACTGCCGCTAGAACTGCCAGTTGCTTCGGGGTCGACTTGCCGATCTTCGCCAGGCCGTGCCCCAGGGCACGTGCCGCGGTGCCCATCAGGACTTCGGCCTGCTGCTCGATGTCGGCCATCCGGCCCTCCGTCACCCCGACGTCCCCCAGGGCCTTACGCAGGGCTGCCCAGTCGGCGTCCGCCAGCCCGCTGGCGACCAGATCCTTGTCGGTTCCGATGAGGACCACCGGGGCGATCACGTCGGCCAGCAGCAGCATGGGCACGTCCGAGGCGTCGCGGTCCGCGAGCACCTCACCCTGCGGGGTCATCGGCAGGTTGGTGGTGTCCACGACGTACAGAACGGGCGCGTACCGGGACTGCCACAGCTCCAGAGCCCGCCCTAGATCGAACCGGCCGCCCTCGCGATGCCGGTCAGCCAGCACTCGCGGCACCTCGTCCCACACGTGGGCTGGGATCAGGCACCGCACTGTTCTCGCCCGTGCCCCTGCGACGAACGATGACGGGTCCGGGCGCTTAGTGGCTGCGATGATGTCCGTAGTCAGCACGGAGGTGTCAAGCAGCGCGCGACGCAGTTGTTCGCGCTGGTACAGGGTGCGCCGTACGGCTGGCGCCAGCTCGCTCATCCGCGCATCGTAGTGCGGGCGTTGATCGACCGGTGCGGGATTTCGACTCCGTGCGAGGGCTAAGCCGACCGCACAGGAACAATCCGAGCTGCTTCGGAGTATTCGGGCAGGCCAGGGTAGCTACTCGACTTCGAGGAGAACCCAACGTCAAGCCCGAAGTCGTCGCGGACCTCAAGTCCCCCACCTGAGTCCGCGAGGGCCGGCCGCTGGTGCTGCTCGGCGACTCCGGCATCGGCAGGTCCCACCTACTGATCGACATCGGCACCGCCATCAACCGGTCTTCTGCCACGGAGCGCGAGGGAAAGTCACTCCGGCCCGGACCGCCGCCTCGTGCTCGGCGTCGTCCTTGAAGCGAGCCCGTTGGCCGCAAGGGCGCTTGCCTCGGTAGTGGGCCTCTCCGTGGACCTGAAACTTGTCTCGGCGTCGATCGCGCTCGTCCCGATAGGTTCCAAGGATCTTCTTCTTGTGGGCTCGGGCGATCCACCGGCGCAGCGTCAGACCGTTCAGGTCTAGATCCCAGTAGTGGGAGATGACGCGACGAGGCGGAACACCGAGGTGAACCGCCGTCCGGTAGGCAGCAGCCACGGCGTGAAGGTGTGCGTCTCCCCGGTGGTGCGCGGGTAGCGCTTCGAGCGTGGCCAGGATGTTCATACTGACCTGGCTGTCCCAACCGGAGCCGACGGCCAGCTTGATGAACTGGTGGACGGGGAAGGCGCGCAATAGTCGGGGCGGCAGAAGCTGTGCGGGGCCGTTAGCGTGGTGCGGACTGGGCTGGATCGTCAGGCCACGGACGCGGTCCCGGGCTTCTCCGGTGAAGATCGGGATCTGCACCTTCCATTCCCGCCACCCGGGGAAGTCCTCGTAGACGAATGCCGAGTTCGTGACGGTCGTCTGCCGCGAGGGGAAATCGGACCAGGCCGGGGGCTTGGTTGCCGTGGGGTCCGGAGCGGGTGAGGTGCACGGGGCCCTCGTTACCGCTCTGGCACTCGTCTCCCTGATGGTCAGGCGGAGGTCCTCCGCTTCGTTGATCCAGTTGTAGGCGGTCCTCTCCGAGCAGTCCCAGGCCGACTGGATCATCTGCGGGCCGTGGACGCCAGCCGCCGCTGCTGCACGGTGGAGTGCAGCAACTGCCTCGGTGAAGCGACGGTTGCCGCCCCGAGGGCGGGTGACCGCGAGATCCAGGCGCCGGGCGCTGTCCATGCCGAGCACGCGCGCGGTCACTGCCAGCGTGAAGGCGGTGGTGAACGGCAGTCGGCGGAAGAGCGGCTCGGTCAGAAGGTGCGTGCCGGACGCCGCTGGTTGAAGGGTCAGCGCAGCCGGCCGGACCAACCCTGACGCGAGCCCTCGCAGGCCCACCGTGATGATCCAGTCTTCGGCCCCGGCGAGCCCGGCCAGCGTGACCGACCCGAATTCTGCGCCCAGCTCGGTGCCCGCTGAGCGGATGTCGATCTCCACTGAACCCTCCACTGCAATCAGGCTCTATGTGAGGACCTGTGCCGCGACTTCCGAGCAGCCAGGGTAGAGACATCGCCCCACGGGGTGCTCTACCCGCAGGCGCCTGCCGGTATCCCGCTTCTCACTTTGACGTGGAGGTCAAGATGACCGTCGCCGAGCCAACCGGCCCGTGCTCCTGCCAACACTGCATCATCCTGCGGGGCCGGGTGCTCCGGTTCGCCAACCGGGCTGCCGCTGCTGTTGGGGTCGTGCTCGGGATCGCCGGGGTGTTGATCACCCTGCGGGCAGTCCTGCTGCTCCCGGGCCCGCACCCTGCGGACGCTCTCCCCTGGGCCGGCGTCGCCGCCGCGCTCTTCGCGGCTCGGATCGCGGTCACCCAATTCTGGAACCGCGAGTAACCGACCCGGCCGGGTAGCCCGATGCCAGGTGCGACATCGGCCACCGCTGCGTGATCCCCTAATCGGACTGCACCAGCTGCTGATCAGCGGAGGCGCGGTCCCTGCGGGTCATGTTGGATCTGCTGCGGGCTCGGTTGAACCGGCTGGCGCTGCTCGACGGGCTTGGGTCGACGGCCGGGCACGTGCCGGGCGGTCCGGGTGGGCTGTCCGCCGCGCTGCTGGAGCTGGTCGCGGTGGGCCTGGCGCTCGGCCTGGCGGCCAGCTCGGCGGCGCTCGGCGAGGGTCGGCTGACGCTGTTCCTCCGCCTGCGGCTGCTCGGGCCGGACGGCCTCTGCGGTGAGCTGGCGTCGCTCGGCGAGCACGGTGGTGACCTGCTCGGTGACGGTCTGCTGGGTGAGGGCGGCGTCGTCCAGTCGCGGGAGGCTGGCGAGCCAGGTGGCACCGGTCCGGGCCGCGACGGCGCGCAGGATCTCGGTCTGGTCTGCTTCGGGCAGGCGCGGTAGACATCGGCGGCGAGCTGGCGGAGGGCCTGCTGGTCGGTGGTCGCGGGGGTGATCTCCGCGCTTGCCGGTGCGGCGGCGGTACGCCGGGCGGCGATGGCGGCTGCGGTGGCCTGCCAGTAGGCGTCGTGGCCGGTGCGGCCTTCCTCGATGTAGGGGCCGGCGGGCTGGGCGGCCGTCCTTCCACCCCGAGCGGTGGGTTTACCACGCTCCATGAACGTCGCTTACCTTCCCGACAGCATCGTGCATGCGGTTCAGCCGCTTCTTGGCACCGCCTTCCCAAGGGGCACAACTGACTGGCGCGTTCTTACCAGGAAGGATCTCGGGCCAGATCGTCAAGCAGGTTGTCTGCGACGGCTTCTTCGTAGAGGGTTTGGTTGGTGCGTTGCATGGCCTCGGCGAGCTGCGGATCCCATGGGGTCGGATGGGGCTTGCCGCTGAGCGAAATGCGGTCGTCCTCGCCGGTGGCAGAGGCGCCGGCCAGATAGTCGCTGGCGGTCATGCGCCAGGGGCGAGCCCGGTAGCGGTTGATGAGCTGGTTGGTCATGTCGATGCCGGGCCAGTCGAAGTCACCGTGGTAGCAGAGCGTTCCCCCACCTCGGCTGATTGCACGGGCGAGGCGGTGGAACGCGGTTGAGGGTCGCCCTTCGGTGCAGACAAGCGGTGGGCTCGTCGGGCCGAGTTCTCCGGCGGCCCGTCGTAGGACGGCGGGGTTCTCGCATGCGTAGACGATCGGCTGGTTGACGGAGATCGGCAGGGTGACGAGCTGATGGAGGGAGATATGGAAGGGTGTGCCGTGGCGGGCCGCGCCCGTGAGCCATTCGCCCAGGCCTTCGCCGTCAGCGGGCAGGTTGAGCACCAGAACGCGGCTGGCGAGGTCGTCAACGATCACGTCGAAGGCGTCCCAGAGGTCGCGGCGCGCCTCGGCGCCGCTCGCGAGGGTGGTGTCCTTCGCGATAGCCAGGGCGCGGAGCACCAGGGTCGGGAGAGCACCGCTGCCGTGGTTGAGGGCTTTGGTGTCACCGGTGGTTGCTTCGGCAAGGACTGGGAGCATGAGCGGTGGCGCGTTGCCTGGGCGCGTGTGCAGGTGCTCGAGGACGCGGATCGCGCGGGTCAGCGCGGCGCCGTCGTTCTTGTTGACGAGGCTGGTGAGGGTGCCGTCCGCTGTGATCACGGTGAGCCAGCTTCGGTACCACGAGTGCTGTTCGTGGAGCGGGCTGGCTTCGGCGGCGGCGGCCAGTTCTGCTCGCGCCCGACCCTGTGCTTGCTTCTGTCCCGGGCGATCGACGAGCGGTCCTCCGAACCTGCTGAGGAGGGCTGCCAGTGGGGCGCCGGTGGCAGCCTGGATGGCCGCTTCGAGGTCGGCGAGCTTCACCGTGATCCTGGCGATGCCCGGTGGCCGGTAGCTGCCCGTGATGCCGATCAGTGCCTCGCGTTCGGCATCGGTGGGGGCTGTGATGCTCACCGAGCCGTCGAGCCGACCACCGGTGCGTTCGAGAGAGCGGCGCGCTGCCGCCAGCAGCCGCTGGTACTCGGGACCGCCGTAGAGGTCCTGCGGGTCTGCCGGTGTCATCATTCCTCGTCGTCCTGTCCTTCGGTGAGGTCGTCGAGGTCGGTGTCGGGGTTGATGTCGGTGAGGAGGCCGTCACTGACGGGCGCGTGGCGGCGAGGTGTGAACCCGAGGATGTCTGCGGCCAGTTCGTCGGAGCCCGGGTAGCCGAGGTCGTCGTGGATCTGTTCGCCGTCCCAGAGCATGAGCATGGCGGAGACGGTGTGGGTGGCTTCGTCGTGGAGCATGTCGTAGTGCGAGATGCGTGGGACCGACGGGTAGGTGATCCACAGGTCGTGGCCGGTCATGAAGAGGTCGAGGTCGAACTTGACGGTCAGGGCGAGGAGGTCGGGGCGGTAGCGCTCGTCGATTCCGGCGAATGCCTCGTCCAGCGCGATCAGGCGCGGGCAGGTGGGGTGGGCTGAGCCATACTGGGCGTTGGCGGCGGCGAAGAGCGGCAGGTGGATGGAGGCGGACTTCTCACCGCCGGACATTTGGCTGTGCTTGGAGCGGGTGAGCTTGTCTTCCTTTCCTCCGGGGCGGGACAGGAGTAGCTCGAACCGGCGCCAGGATCGGTAGTCGAGGACCTGGGAGATGATCTGCTGGTAGGTCTTGCGGCGGTCGCGGGCTTGTGCGGCCCGGATCTGGCTGCGCAGGTGGGAGCGGAGTTCGGCGAGCCCTGCGGGCCCCAGTGCCCTGGCGTCCTTTTCAAGGAGCTTGTTGACGGCGCGCTGGGAGTCTGTCAGGTTGTCCGACTGGACCCAGCGGATTCCGACCCTGGTTCCGGAGGACATGGGTTTGGCCCGGGTGTCGGCGTCCATGTCCCTGACGAGGTCGCGTGCTTCGATGGTCCGGGAGTGGACTTGTTGGGCGAGGCCGGTGAGGAGGGTGTCCTCAAGAACAGTTCGCTCACGTTCTTCCAGGAGTACCTTCTGGTCGGCCACTTGTTCGGCCAGGCGGACGGCGAAGTCAACGATGGGCGCGGGACCGTCGTTGTCGCGGACGCGGGCGAGGATGATGTCGCCGTCGGGTTCCCATTCGAAGTGGTATCCCTGGTCGGAGGATGCCAGGGCGCTCTCGAGTGTGCTGAGGGCAGTGGACAGTTTGCTGGCGGTGCTCTTGAGGGCGCTGTCGGTGGCTGTCCGGCCGCGGGTGGCCTCGTCGAGGGCGTCATAGAGGGCGCACGTGGCATCGGGGAGGGCGCCGCGGGCTCCGGCTTCGGGTTTGAGGTCGGTGCTCGGGGCGGTGAGCCGCACCATAAGATCCTCTGCAGCCTGATCGGCTGTCGGCCACAGCTCGGTGGGTGTCCAGTTGCTATTGGTGGTCGCGCCCAGGACACGGAGCAGGTCGGGCCTGCTGTACGGCTGGAGGGCGGCTGCCGTGCGCAGTTGTTCGGCAACTGCCGTGGCGAGGGCCTCGTGGAGGTACTGGAGGGCCTTGTCGGCGCCGGCGAGTGCGAGCTGCTGGGCTGAGTGGTCCTTGTCGGCTTGTCGGTAGGCGTTCTGAGCGTCCTCGAGCTGCCGCTTCAGGGTGTTGATCTCTTCGTGGATCCGGCGCAGTGGTGCGCCGAGGGTCTCTTCCTGTTTCCGGAGGCGCTCGGCGAGCGCCGTGTGGTCGATACGTCGCGCTTCCAGCGCCTCGGCCTGTTCCTGGCAGACGGCGGTCTGCTCGTCGACGGTGTTGCGTCGGTCGGTGAGGTCTTTGCGTAGGTCGGTGATGCTGCTCCTGGTTGTCTCCAGGGCGGCTGCGGCGGTGGTGAGGTCGCGAAGGGCGTGGTCGACGGCTTTGAGGCCTTCGGTGTCGGTGGGAAGCTTCAGGGCTGCCGCGCTCTTGTGGAGTTGGCGCTTGCGCTCGTGGGCTTCCGCGATGGCGTTGTCGAGTACCTTGCTGGCGGTGGTGAGCCGGCTTCGGGCGTCGGTCGCCTTGTTGGCGGCGATGACCACCTGTTGGGCTGCGGTGACGATGCTGGTGGTGCTCGGCAGTTGGGCGCGGGCGGTTGCGAAGGCCGCGAGGTTTCCGGCCGCGTGCTGGAGGTCGGCAGTCAAGGTCTTCAGGGTGCTTTCGAGGCCGGTGATGGCGGCGTCGTAGGCGTTGAGCCGCTCGCGGCGGCGGGCGGCGCGTGCTGTCGCTCCGATGTACTCGGGCTGGTGCTTGGGGTGAGCGCCGCGGTGGACCCCGAGGGAGAACTGGCCGCGGGTGCTGACGGTTGCGGCCGAGTCGTGGTGGGTGCCCGGGTTCGACATGGCGAGGTCGTCGGCGAGGGCGATCGAGGCGAGGACTGCGCTGATGGCCTGCGCCTCGACATGTTCCTGCTCCTCGGGGACGAGGACGTTGGCGAGGGTGCGGCCGGAAGGGCGCTGTTCGGGGGGAAGCGGGTACAGGAAGCCGTCGGCCTCCTGGTCGGCGACGGCCTGGCGTGTGGCGCTGGGGTGCGGGTGTACCCATGCCGTGAGCAGGCCCGCGCCGTACAGGGCTCCTTCGATCGCCGCCGTGTACTCGGAGCTCAGGTGATCGGCGAAGCGGACGAGCTGCCACAGCGGCGCGCCAGGGCGGTCGGTTCGGTCGGCGGGGCGCAGGTCGCTGGGCGGCGGGGCGTCGTCGCGTTGCGCGGCCACGCTTGCACGTTCGGCCCGTGTAGCCTCCAGCGTGGTGTCGGTCTCGTCGTACCGGAGTTGGAGTGCATCCTGGTGTCGGCGGGCCTGGGTGCGACGCTCGTCAGTGGCGTTGTGAAAGACCTCCTGTAGGGAGGTTGCGCCGGGCTCGTCGGCCGTTGCCAGGGCCCGGGTGAGCAGAGCGCTGTCCTCCGGTCCGAGTACGGCGTGCGGGTCAGCGCCCATCCAGCGGTTGGTGAATGCTGCCAGCTCGGCGGCTGCCTGCGTTCGCGTGTTGGCCAGCGCTCGGGCTGCTGCGTCGCTTTCGAGTTCGCGCTCGGAGACCTCGGTCTCGGCCTTGTCGAGGGCGTCTTGGGCGGTCTTTTGCGCGCTGGCCGCGTCCTGGTAGCGGCTCAGGTGGCCCTGGACGACTCCGATGTCGTGACGCCGGGTGGTGGCTCGGGCGGCGGCTTGGGTTCTGACGTCCTCGGCCAGATCGAGCGGGTCGTCGTCAATCGGGATGCCCGCGTGACGGGCGTGTTCAAGCAGCGCGGTGACGTGCCGGCCGGCGGTCTTCTCCGCTGTGGTCAGCCTTTCGGCGAACCGTTCGGCTTCCTCTTCGAGCTTGGCTACGTGCTTCTGGGCCCCTGTGAGGTTGGTCGCGGTCTCCTGGACGGCGCGTTCTTCCGCGCTGACGCGGGCGCGCAGCTCGTCGAGGTCCCGCTCGCCCTTGATCGCTTCGTGGTTCTTGAGGCCGTCCAGTTGGGCCTGTGTCTTCTTCGCCGTCTCCGCTGCCGTGTCCCGTTCGGCCTGGGCCTTGGCCAGGGCCGCGGTGGCGTCTCGTCGCTGCTGGGCGGCGTCGGTGATCTTCTGGCAGTGCCCGGCCGTGGCCCGGAGCCGCTCGGTGATCTGGTCGACTCGGTGACTCGCGTGGACGCGCATGTAGGCGGTGTACTCGCGCAGGAAGTCCTGGACGGCCGTGTCTGCGCCGATCAGTGCGTCGAGGACGTCCTGGATCTCGGCGAGGTTCTCAAAGTCACCAGCGGCCTGCTTGATCAGGTGTTCATCGAGCGGGCGCAGGCCGGCGGTGAGGGTGGCGGAGAGCTTGTCGGGGTCCAGGTCCTTGGCGAGCAGTGGGCGACGCAGTTGCAGGAGAAGGTTGATGAGCTGGGCGTAGCGTTCGCGGCCGAGTCCGAACAGGCGATCGTCGATGGCATCTCGGTAGGCAGTGCTGGTGGCGTGGAGGGCGTCCTTGCCGATGAGCTTTTCCAGCTCCGTCTTGCGGAGCGGGCGGGAGTCTGCGGTGAGGAGGCCGAAGTCGAGACCGACGCGGCCGTCGGTGACGAAGAAAACGCGGCCGGGGCGTTCTTTCGCCTTGTGGGCGAGGAGACCGATGCCGATGGTGACAGCCTCGAGGAGTCGGCCTTCGGGGGTCGAGCGGGTGAATTCCATCCACACGTAGCCGAAGTTGGACTCCTGGCCGCGGTAGAGCAGGTTGGACTTCATGGTGCGTTCTTCGCCGCTGAACGGGTCGAGGCGGCGGGCGTCGATGCTGCCGTCGAGGACAAGGGGAAAGAGGACTTCGAGGGCTTTGGTCTTGCCGGATCCGTTGTGGCCGCGCAGCACCAGGCGGCCGTCGGCGAAGACGAACTCCTCGTCGTCGTAGTCCCACAGGCCGATGATGCCGGCGCGGGACGGCTTGAAGCGGATGGTGGTGTCGACGGCGTTGGGAGTGGTCATCGGGTGACGTCCTCGGGTGCGCTGAAGTCGAAGGCGAACTGGCCGTCGACGCTCGGGCTGGGGAGGGCTGCGGTGATGTTGCGGTAGCGGCCGGCGGCGGGGCGGATGAGGATTCCGCCGGGTACGCGGTGGACCAGGCGCAGGTCCGCGAGAAGAGTGATCGCTTCGTCCAGGAGGCCGGCGGGGTCAGCCTGCCATTTACTGGTGAAGGAGGACGGCCCGAACTCCTCGTAGAGTTCGGTGATCATTTCCTCCAGCCGGGCCTGTTCGACGAGAGTCGCGGTCGCCAGCGGGTGTGGCGGCAGCGGGTCGTCGACGTACACGGCCACGGGTGGGTGCTGTCCGGGGGCGGGCGATTCGTCGGCCAGGGCGCTCAGAGTGGCTGTGTGGGGCAGGGCGACGTCGATGTGGGCGATGAGGGTGTGGTGTTCGTCGACGGGGTCGGGCGCGGGAAGCCGGCTGAGCCTGCCCGCTTGGGTGGGGTCTTCTTGCAGGTCGGCGACTTTGGCGAGGAGCAGGCCGGCGGTGCGGTTGATAGCGCCGCCTCGTCCGGGGAATCGCTTGTCGGTGAAGTGTCCGGTGGTGTCGACCAGCATGACGCCTTCGGAGCGGCGTTCGATCTTCAGGCCGGTGAACCGTGTGAGGTCTTCCTCCAGTGCGGGCTGGCGCAGTGCGCCGGCCATCTCGGGGTCGGTGTCGGCGTAGTAGACCACCGGGTGCTCGATGACGGCACGGCGGGCGCGCTGGGCGGTGTAGCGTCGGCGGGCGTCGCGGCCGGTACCGGTCGGCGCGGATTCGAGGAGGCCGGCCACGCTGGTGAGGTGCTGAAGGGGCTTGCCGGGCTTGAACAGCGCCGCGCACAGGCTTTGGTCGATGTCGTAGAGCGCGTCGCCGCGTTCGTGGTCCCGGGCCCAGTGCTGGGTGGAGCCGTCGGATAGGCGAAGGGCTCCGCGGTGGACGAGCCAGTCGATGACGTCGACGACGGCGTCCTTGTGTCCCGGGACTGTGGGGTCGAAGCCCAGGTGCTCGATGGTGTTGGCGTACGGGGTGAGTTCCCGCACGAGGTCGGCCAGGTTGATCTCGATGCGTGAGTGGTTCAGGCAAGCGAGGACCAGGCAGAGGTAGGCGAGGCGGCGCCGGTCGAAGGGCCGCTTGCTGCTGCCGGCCGCAGTGAAGTCCTGGCTTCCGTCGAGGCTGTCGAGGCGGCGGGTCAGCCGGGCATGGTAGGAGGTGGTGTGCAGGGTGTAGCCCAGAAGGGAGCGGAAGTCCTTCGCCAGCTCGTCGGCCCAGGGTAGTACGGAGGCCAGTGCGCCCTTCCGTGGATAGCTGTCGGTGACGAGGCTGTACAGCAGCATCAGGCGCGCTGCCTGCTGGTAGGACCCGAGCTGGGCAGTCTCGACGGTCGCGGCGACGCGGTGTGTTGTCATCAGCTGGGCTCCGGGGTACGCGCGCTTCGGCGGGCCGAGATGATCTCCAGGTGGAATCCGGGAAGGTGCAGGGTTCCGTTGACGGTCCGCAGTTGGCTGCCCCTTTGGTCGGGGATCAGGCGCAGCGTCATGACATCGCTGGCTCCGGTCGACGGGTGCAGGCGGCCGGCCACCACGGTGCGGCTCTCCAGGGCGCGGGTGAGCAGCTTCAGGACCGCCCTCGTCTCGGCTTCGTCCAGGATCCTGTCGTGGGCGCCGTGCTCGAGCAGTCCGCTCGCGGCGGCTCTCTCCGCGGCTCGGCTCTGCAGATGCTTCTGCCGCAGCGGTGCGCGGATTCCTCGGCTGGTTCGCACCGGTTGCGGCCCGCCGGGGGCGGGGCGTTTGCCGTGCTTGAACAGGCTGACGCTGATCTCGACGCCGGGAGCGTCCCACCAGGTCGAGCGGCTGGAGATCTGGTCGTCATCGTCGTGGGCGCCGGCCAGGTGGCGCACGGAGCGCAGGTCGAACGCCGCGGCCATCAGTGCGTTCGCCGCCTGCTGGTCCGGGGCTCCGGCGACCCAGGCCGCCAGGTGGCGGAGCTGGGTGGTGCGGCTGACGCCAGTGCGCCGGGATTCGGTGACCTGCCGCAGGAGGGCGATGACGCCGGAGATCGCGTCGCGGGTGGCGCTCTGCAGCTGGACGGCCTTCGGTTCAGCGGGATACTCGGCGACGAACCACTGGCGAAGCCCCGTCCAGCGTCGTCGCCAGTCTTCCCTGCGGGCAGCCACGCTCATCATGGGCCGCCCGTCGACGTCGGCAACGCGGTCGAGCATCGTTTCGATGCCGCTGTCCTCGACTTCGCGGACCGCGTCGAGCAGGCGGGGGGTGTAGCGCTCGAGCTCCGCCGAGAACTCGCTCATGTGCGCGAGCAGGGTGTGCTTGTGGCGCAGGAACGTCTCGGGCGAGATGTCGGTGGTGCGGGCGACGTCGTTCAGCGTGAGGTAGAACCGGGCGGAGCGCTGGGTCATGTCCTCCAGGACCGCGTCCAGTCGGGAGAGCTTCCGGTAGATCTCCTCGCGGTCCGCGCTGCGGTTCGCCGTCGCCAGGGCCGTCAGGTCCGCGAGGATGTCGGCGAAGACGAGCCGCGAAAGGTTCGCGTCCTCCACTCGGGCCCCGATCACGGCCTCCACCGCCGTGTAGGCCCGGTACCCAATCTCCGTGAACTGGTAGACCGACTGCCGGTTGCGGTACGCAGCAAGCGTTCCGGCGCGGGACGCATCCTCGACCCGGTGAAGAACCTTGCCGCCTTCCCGTCCCCGGTCCTGCTCACCCGAGAGAACATCCAGCATGTTCCGCAGGTTCAGATCATCGGGGGCCGGCACATCGGCGTGCGTCTCGCCGAGTTCGGTCAGCGCTCGGGCCACATCAGCGGTGTGAACCTGCACCTGGTGGACCGCACGCAGGACGTTCATCGCCCTCAAGACCCACAAGTAGGCCGTCGAATCATCGCGTTGGGTGAAGTTGAAGAGCCTGAGCCGGTCCCCCACCGCAAGCGAGTCGAGGTCGAATGATGTCGACGCCGTGTCGCTCGAACCCTCGCGCTCTGCCATCCAGGCCACGTCCCCTTCCCTCGTCGGCATCCCGCTCAACGGTGGCACACCCCAGTGACATTCACAGCCCGGTCAGGCCATCAGCAACCGGAAGAATCCGGATAGCGCTCGACGCGAGAGCTGGCTCCGCCGGCCGCTCGATGCCCATGACCACCGCGTGCTCGCCAGAGACTCGCACCCTCCGCTCGCATCTCCCCGTCCCGAGCCAGCGCATGATCCGTACCGTAACCGCTGGCACCGGCAGTGCGCCGGGAGATCGCCCAACCGGCAGGCTCGCCCGCCAACTTCACGCACGGGTCGCAGGCCACCACCCGACAGCTGCGCAAAGAAGGGAAGATCACCTGGGGCCGACGCGGAGAGGGAGACCAGTGACGGCTGACGGGTGCCCTTTCCCCGCGGAGCGTCGGCGACCTGCGGCCCCTGCACTCAGGCTACGGCTGTCGTCACGCGGCATCCGGCAGCTGTTCCGACGACATCGCCGGTTCGCTCACGAGCTGGAACCCGCAGTCTCCCGGACGCCGACCCAGCCTCTGCAGCGTCAGGGCTGCGAGCAATCCGGCCCCGGGCCCGCTCACGGGAGAGCGCTGAGTCCTGACGAAGAAGATGCCGTCCACGTTCGGCTCGGCGCCACCCAGGTCGCCTCCGGAGGCGAGCGCGACACAGAAGCCCCACAGATCGGCACGCAGTCCGCTCGGCAACCTGGGGTCGACGTAGACGAGCGGACGGCTCTCGCCGTCCTTGTCGTATCCGAAGGCGACTGCGGCGCCGACGCCCTCGGGCAATGCGGGAGCATCCGAGGGCAGGTCCTGGGCCAGGCCATGGTGGCGATCGACGATGATCGCCTTCAACTCGTCGATCACCTCCTCGTCGGTTCGCCAGCCACTCAGCGGGGCCCATCGGCTCTCCTCGTAGAGCGTCTCGATGTCCGCCGCAGTGAGCCGGTCAACACCGGCACCCGCGTCGGTCGCTGTGCCTTCGCGCTTTCTGGGGACGCTGATGATTTCGAACTCGCCATCGGACTCGAACGCCGGCGCGGCACACATGCCGATGCCGGGCTTCCCGATGTAGTACCCGATGAGCTTGCGGATGAGTCGCGAGAGATCCAGGTCCGTCTGACCGGGTCGCACGTAGATGCGCAGGCCGCTCGACGGATCGCCGAGCATCGCGCCGCGCGCGTTGTACGGCATCGCCGCTTCGCGAACGGTGGCGTTCAAGAGGTCCAGAAGGACCTCCAGCGGCAGGGCCCAGGCGTCGTGTGCGCGCAGCACATCGGCCCGCTCGCCGACCTGCGGCTCCTTCGAGGTTGTACGGCCCTCGGAGGCTCGCGGCTCGAAGCTGGTGACATTTTCGGCCATGTCGTGTCCCTTCATCGCAGTGGCGATAGATGAATCCAGTTTCTGCACGACCGACGTGCTGCACGGCCTAATCTGGAGAAGCGTGTTCAGCTGCGCTCTGGCCCTGCCAAGCTCCGGGAGCATTCCTCGGTTGCGGTCGGAGGATTAAGATCGCGTGGGGACCGGCTGTTCGATCTACCAGCTACCGAGTTCGCCACCGGGCAGACCGAGGTTCTCGTCCTGCTCTGAGCGTGAACCTGACCGGCTCGGACAATACGCTCGTCGCCGGATCGAGGTTGGCGAGCCTGGTAACGAGTGTGGCCATGGCCAGGCGCTCGGGGAGTGCCTCGTGGAACTTCAGACCGCGCATGGCCTGCCTTCACGTCGACATCGGGCAGGGCACAGCCGTGCGGCCGCGTCGGCCGTGCCTTGCCTTCCACATCTGCGGAGTGAGGTCGGCGCGTAGGCGCAGGTATGAGCCGACGAGGGTAGCTTTGAGTGGCCGGGAGTCGCAGACTGGCCTGACTATCCACCAGGCCAAGCGTCCGTAAATGGGCCCCGTCACGGCCAGCCTCGACCACAGCGACGCTCAGGCCCTCCAGAACGGCCCGAACCGCGGCAGCGAAGACCACCGCAAGGTGTACATAGCGCTCCCATACGCCATCGAACCTTCGCGGTGTGATTGGAGGTGTCGCCCATCGAACTCGTGGTGGTTCGATCAACTGGTGGGCTCTGCTGGTCGCTAAGGTGTCTGCGGGTGACGCCGGATGATCAACGGCGCGTCCGCGACCCATTGCCGGGTGTCGGAGGTCAGCGTCGCGTCTGCCGCCATGTTGGTCAGCGTGGCGACGGTGATGCCGCCGCAGGCTGTGTCGATCATCAGCATGAGCCTGGCTGCTTCAGAACGATGGGCGTCCGGCAGCGTGTGGTCCAACGCCAGCCCCGAAAGGCGGGTGAGTGCCTGCACATGCTCACCTGCCAGGGCCAGCTCCATGCATAGCTGGATCGCTAGGAGCGCGGGCAGCTCCTGCCTAGTTGTCAGCATGCCCAGGACATGTCGGGCAGTCAGTCGACACTGGTCGTCATAGGCCGTGAGCTTTCGGGCGGCAAGCGCACGAATAGCCGGGGTCTCGACGTTGGACTCGGCGAGAGCAGTCAGGATGTCTGAAGCACGAACGCCGGCGCCTCGCCACTCCAGGGTGCCGATTCGCCTGACCGCGGCGATACGGTCGCTGTCACCAGGCGACAACGCATGGTCGACGAGCGCGGATTGCGCGGCTTCATGCAGATCCGGCCCCCAGAGCGCCACGCCTTCGAGTGTGCTAAACCACTCAGGCCATCTCAGTACCGCCTGGCCGGACAGGGCACCGATGTCATCGGCCAGGCCGGCGCGAGCACGCGGTCCGAGGTCCGCCAACTCCTGCAAGACCCTCTCTCGCGCAATCAGATCGAGATCACCACTGGCCAACTGCGCCCGGAGGATCGTTTCCGACACGTCGCGCACGGTCGGATCCATATGCGCGAGATCTGCGGCCAGCGCGGCGAGCTCCAGTGGTTGCACTGCCCCGCGCACAGCATCTAGGACGTGCAGTGCCGCCTGAGCATCCGAGCCCTCCAATGTGCTCAGGAGCCGTGCGGCATTCATCTTGTCGATCCCCGCGGTGCCAAGGCCCTGCGCGACTTCGCTGGCGTGTGCAATAGCTGAGTCAGGGTCATGACTGGCAAGGGCAGTTGCCATCGTCAGCCGCTCCGCGGGGTTTCGGGAGCGAATAGCGGCTCTCTTGAGCAAACGGAGTGCTTCATCACGGTCAGCGGCAACAGTCGTGCGGATCAGCTCGTCGACCGCCTGGCACCAGCTACTCGCAATCTTGGTGAGGCCTATTGCGGCTCGGCTGTCCAGGTAGCTGACGGCATCAGCCCGAAATTCCGCGCCCAGCCTCAGAAGGGTGGAGACCACGATATAAGGGTCGGCGGTGCGGCGTCGGGTGAGGAAGTGGACTGCAGCATCGAGATCAAGGAGGCGGAGCGCCTCGACGATCGCGGTACGGGCGGTATTGGGCAGTTTGAGGTCCAACGCGATAAGGCAGGCCCGCTCCGTAACTTGGCCGCGCATCTCGGTGGACCTTGATGCGAGCGTACCTAGCACGGCGGTGACAGCCACGACGTTCCAGGCGGTCATGTCGGGCGTCAACAACGCGAGGCTTGCCCGCTGATGCACGGCGTTTCCGTGGGCCAGAAGCGCCGCCAGTAGGAGCCGCTTCGTCCTGCTGAGCAGCGCTGTTTTGTTGGTGACCGACGAGGTGAGGACCGGTGTTCTCTCCAGCAGTTGCTGAATGTGATCTGCGAGTCGAGATCCAGCGGCTGGTCGGTGATTGGAAAGCCAGGCCGCGACCATCGGCCAGTACTGGACGCCTCGCTCTCCCGTGGCTCGGGATTCGCCGTGGCCTCGCAGCCCGCTCGCAATCGCGTTGACCAGTACCTCAGCCAGCGCATCAACCACGTCCTCGGCCCGTGCTCGACTATCCAAAGAGAGGAAACTTCCGATGCCCCCTGGCACCTCTGAGTCCTGTTGCCTGTCCGCAACCGGCTCCAGCCCCGGCGACGCGCAACGGTGCGTGATCGGGTTGGGCCATCCGGCCGGACGCTCTTCGGGGTGATTGTCCAGGTTGAGTGGATCTACCACCATCGAAAACGAATGACCCTGCGTATCGCCAGGCTGGACAGGCCACAGTTCCAGAGGCATAGCCTGAGCAACTTCGCCGGCCAGCATGTCCCCCGCCCACTGGCGGTGGAAGGGATGGACAGATGCACCACCTCCGGCAAGGCCCATCAGGCCGTCTTGCGCCATCTCCGGTTGTCCTGAATCCAGCAACAGTCGGGCGGCCTCTAGCCGACGCCTACCGGAGACGCCGGTGTCAGCAAGGAGACGTTGCAGCGCCTTCAAAGCGTGTGCCCGGTGCGGCTCGCCGCACCGTAGCAGGGTTCGTGAGGCGGCGATGCGAAGTGGCTCCGGTGCTGCAACGTCGTCGATGACGGCGTGCAAGACTCGCTCGACGGGGCGGGATACCGCACGGAGCAGATCGAGCGCGACAATGGCGTGATCATGAAACTGCCGGTCGTGTGTAGCGCGCCAGAGCCAGTAGTCGAGGGTTCGAGCGAGCGCGGCGTGCTGCCCTCGGGCTGCTGGCACACCGTTCGACAGCAACTGGACGGCCAGGATTCGGGCGAGGTCGTTGCCGGCCAGGAGCCAGTCGAGGAGTTCCTCGGCCTCTTTGTTGAGCAAGGCACGGTGAAGAATGGTTCGTTGATGCGCTGCGCCGCCGGGAGCGCAGGCGAGCCGCAGGACTCGCCACCACGCCGCCTCGTCGGGATCGAAGCGAGACGGAAGGCGCCGGGCATCCAAGAGATCACAGATGTGCTCGGCGAAGGTGTGGTGGGTGAAGCGCAATCCATCGCCGTCGTGCGCGAGCAGCCCAGTGGAGGTCAGTACAGAAGCGACGACAGCCGACCAGTCGGGCGGCAGTGGCTGAGGCGCGATGCCTTCGCGGCGAAGCCAGTCCAAAGCAGTGGCCAGCAGGGACCGGGTATGCAATGCATGAGGCGCGAGATGCTCGATGAGATTCACACGTGCTTCGATGAGGGCTTGCGCGATACTCTCCGCCTGCGGCCAGCCTGCCAGGCGCGCACGGATATCATCCATCAGTTGCCGGGACCTCGAGTCGTATAAGTAGGAGAAGTAACGCTCGTACAGGTCGAACCGGCTTGCAGGCAGTGGGTGTTCGGGGTCTTCTTCGAAGACGATGGCAGCAACGGTGATCAGCAGTGGAATAGAGGCGACTTCCGCGAATCGCGCCTCCCCCAGTTCAGCAAGGAACCGATGGGCGAGACCCTCATCCTGGGCGAACCACGCCTTAGCGAACTCGGCACGCTGGTCATGGCGAAAGGGCTCAATCGTGTATTGGGTGAGGTCCTTGTCCCTCTCCCACACCCGGCGTTCAACCATTGGCAGGGGACGTGTCGTCACCAGTAGGTGGTAGTCGCGAGACTGCTCCATGAACACCATCAGCCGCTGGGTGAGCTCGTTGCGCTCCAACGGGTCTGTGACCTCGTCGAGCCCGTCGATAATGATGAGCCATCGACTTCCGGGTGCCTGAGACTCCAACAGGCCCGGATCCAAGCTGTGGGGCAAGAAGCGGGCCAGGCTCACGCGAACCGCGTCTGCAACGGCGGTCATCAGCCGGGTGTGCGGGCGAGCCGCCAAATCCCGGGCCAGAACACGGACGGGCAGAAGCGTGATGTCGCTCCGCCCGCCGGTTAGAAGCAGCTGCCGGGTCGCGAGCTGCAGGGTGAGGCTGGACTTCCCGGAACCGGCCTCCCCGATGAGCAGGACGTGGCGGTGTGCGGCCAGTGCCGCCTCTACGGTCTTGGGCTTCAGGGCTTCTAGGTCTGGTGCTGCGACATTGGTGTCTGGGTGAGAGGCCATGGCACCTCCGGCGACGAGCGATGTCGAGACCTGCTGACGCACATAGACCGTGGCAGGATCCTGGCGGTGAAGTCCCACCGCCCGATAGGGGAACGCCCGGGCGGCGCTGCGCTGGGCCTGTAGCAGTGCCTGTACGTCAGACGACTGGGCTTCAGACTGACCTCGGGACGATCCGAGACAGTGCTCCGCGATCACATCTGCCCGGATCGCGTAGCTCTGCCGGGCCGGATCGGCGCTGTTCAGCTTGGTGTAGGGCAGGACGTGATGCGCACTGACGAGCATGCCGATGACGATCTGGCGCTCGCGGTCCCACAACGGACTTCCGCTGTAGCCGGGCTGCACAGCATGACCGGTCGCCGACCCGCCCAGCACCAGCCACTCATCGGCCACTCCGGTAACCCGTGTGGACACAATCGTTGTGGGTTCGCCGCTCCCGAACCATGTCCAGGCCTCCTTCCCAAGTTGCGGGGCGGCGAGCGTGATAGGTCGGCCTGGAAGTGAGAGCGCGTCAGCTACGCGCAGCAGGGCAATATCTCCGCGCCACCGCTGGTCAGTGCTACGGAGTCTGCTCCCGGCGCCGCCTAGCGAGCGTGCCGGCCACCAGCCGCTGACGCGTGCTCGTGCCCGGACGCCAGGGGCCACAGGGAAGGCCACCGTCACCGTGTCTGCCTCGTTGGGCTCTTCGACAGCGAACTGGCCCCGCCCCAATGCCAGGTTGACCACATGTGCGCATGTAAGAATCTCCACCTGCCCCGGCTCGGCAGACGCCACAAGGACTCCGCCGCCGACTACCCGTCCATCGGGCTGCAGCACCGAGGCAAACGCGGAACGAATCGGTTCATCCGCTGTCGGTGGATACACCGTTCCAGCGCTCCGGCTCACTCAGATACTGCCTCGGGACCACCGACTTCGCTCACACTTGTGCTGTTCAAGCGCCAGGTTGCCGAGACGTTGAAGCTGGCCTCGCCACCACTGATGATCGCGAGCTTCAGCCCGGCCGTGAGCTTGATCCCGAACTCGACGGTCAGCTCTTCAGGTGCCTGCGGAAGCCGCGTGACCTGGCCGTGCAAGCTCCTGAGGACTGGAACCAGTGGGGCAAAGGCGTCATTCAGGCTCTGGCCTGCATGTTGCACGACACGCACACCGATCCCCACCGGCTCGATCGCCGAGCTGCCAGGCATCTGGTGGAGCGCATCGGCAGCAGCCGCCGCATGCTCGGTAGGCCACACCTCGACCAAGACGTCGGTACCGTCCGGGAAGTTGAACTCCACAAAATCAGACACGGTCCCCCCGCATTCGCCATGGGTATGAGCAGCTGTGTGCGACTGCCCCAGGAGCCTCAAGCTCAGCTGAGGGTACCGCCTCAGCTCGCCCAGCCCCGTCGAATCACCCAACTACGGCAAACGGCTACCTCGCGGGATCGCCGGCTCGGCGGCGTTCATCAAACCCCTCGCCTACTACAGAGGCAGTTCTGCAGCCTCGTACCAGGACCCTCTTCTGCCGTTGCCGCGCCAGGGCCGCGGTGGAGCCCGACCTCCTCAGTGGGCTCAGCCAGCCTCGACACTCGTCCTTCCCCCCTTGGACCGTGTGCCTATGACCATCGCCCATGACCGAGGCCGCTTGAGGGGCTCCCGAACACGGAGGTCTTGGCAATCCGAGGCTGGGCGACACTGTGACGCCGTACGAACTGACCCTCCTCGATCAGCTTCCGCTTCCTCTCCTCATGGTCCGGCCACATGTCGGGCCCACGCACGCGTAGGTGCCCTGGGGAACAGGATGGCGACCTCGTCAACGGTGTCGTCAGCTCTGCCCATGCGGAGGCGCCCCGCCTCGCCCGTCCGCAGCCGCCTGCCACCGTCACCACGCTGCATGCTGTCCCGGCTGCCACTACGTCGACCACCGATATCGCTCCTGGCACGCAACCGGTACAACCGACAACTCGGCAGAAGGAACAGCGCGGCCCCGGCCCTCACCCAGAAGCCGGGGCCGCAGTCGGCGATCAGGCGCGCAGGCGGCTGCGGTTCTCCGCCTGGGTCAGGAGACCGAGGACCGCCCGATCCTGCCAATGCGCGCGCCACCGGTCGGCCTGGTCGCGATCGACGAACAGCCCGAGGCCGTAGTCGGTCGAAGGGGTCAGCTCAATGGCCTCCCACCCGCCCTCGGCGGCGGCAAACCCATCGGCGATCTGGGCGAACGCCGGGCCCCGGAAGTGGCTCACGGCGGTGTCGCTCGTGTCCAACGGCACTCCGGACAGGTCAGAGGTGAACGTCCCGGCGGCGCGCCGCGACTCGAAGTAGGCGGTCTTCTTGTCCTCGATCTCCACCTGCATCACGTTGTGTACCTGGGAGCGGAGGCTCGGGGTCGTGAGGCAGGTCTTGTAAGAGAAGTCGATCGCGCTGCCGTCCGTCCGCACCACCTCGAACCCGGGGTATTTGCCTTTCTGCGGAGGGGCGATCCGGATGCCGGCCACACCTACGCCGATCTTCTCCTCGGCCTCATGGTGCATGTCGAGAAGGTCCCGCACGAGATCGAACTCCTCATCAACCAACTCGGTCCCGATCGGGTTCCCGTGCAAGATCTTGCGCACCGCGTCGGCAGCCGCCGTCTTCGTCGTGTACCGACGTCGCCCGATCCAAGTCACTGCCATCAGATCAACCTCCTGATCATCCGCACGCCACATCCGGGCGCCCCACAACGATGGACCCGCCGAACGGCACAACGGAAGCGAACATCGCAGATGTGGTAAGGGAGTTCGCACATCCCACACCACTCGTCCGGGCGTACCCGGGCCAATTCGTCTGCTTCGCCTTCACGGGGGTTCGGGTCCAACAGCGATCCCGGGTCACTCGACCTACGCCGAGCTGCCAGCGCGCTCCAGCCTCGGTACTCGTGCTTCGAGTTCGGCAGGTAGGTGCCAGTTTTCGATGGTGGGTGTCATATAGAGCTGCGCCCGCGCCGAGCACGTCTTCGCCCGTTCACGAATTCTCCACCCCGGCCCGTGAACCGGCCGGGACCGGACGCCGGCACAGAGCCGTCACTCCTCCTGCGGCAGGACGAAGCGCAGCCGCATCGCGGTGCTGACGATCCGATAGCCAGTCAGGCCGGACTCGCTGAACGGGTTGGGCAGCGGCGTGATCCTGCGGCGCTCGTGGTCGTTGACGTGGGAGACGTAGACGATCCGGTACTCCACGTCGGGCTCCAGCTGGCTCGCCCGTGCGGCCCGCGTCTCAGTGTCCCCGAGCTGGATGTCGCCGTCCGCGCCGGTGGACGACTTGACCTCGAAGAGCAGCGTGCGCTCGCCGTCCCGGATCAGGAAGTCGTAGCCGAGGCCGTCGTCGCCCAGCCCGTCGGCAAGGACGTGGCGGCGCATCTCCGACTTCCACGACTCCTCGGGCGGCACCCCGAAGTGCCGTTCCAGCCAGGCGCCGACCGCCACCTCGCCGGCGAGGCCGACCGCGACGGGCTTCTCGCCATTGCCGGACTCCCGCAGGCCACCCGTGCCGTTCCCTGAGCCTCCGGATCCGCGCTGGCGCGGGATGGCGGCAGCGGGGCCGGGAGCCTTGGGGGGCACCACGTCGACCGGCGTCGCCAGCTGCGCCTCGGTAAGGTCGGCTACCACTGTGCGCGCGAGTTCGCGCAGGTCGTCGCTCCCTATGGGCAGGAGCTCGCCGTTGAACTCCAGCGTCGGCGTCTGGGACCGCCCCGACGGTGCCGCTGCCCGGCCGTCGCGCGGCGACAACGGCTGACGGCCCGCCATGTCGCCCTCCAGCCCGAGATCGGCGAGGTTCGTCGTGGCCGGCATCCCGTCCGGCCAGTAGCCACGCGAGCGCAGCCAGGCGATCAGTGCCTTGCGGGTCAGCGGAGCGAAATCGAGGAGCCCCTCCGCCTCCATCTCCTGGGCGACCCGCGCCGCCCCAGGGCAGGTGAACTCCGTTCCGGCCCCCTGCCGGGTGACCCAGCGCTCGATCAGGCTGCGCAGTTCCGGCAGTCGGGCGTGCACGAAGCCCACACACGCGCCCCGGACCTCGCTCACCGGCGGCAGCGCCCCCGAGTCCTTTCCCGCCGGGGGCAGGTGCTCGGCCAGCCACCGGTCCGCGTGGTCGGCCATCAGCTGGGCGGGGAGCTCCCAGAGCGTCCGGTGCCACGCCGGGTCGGGGCCGAGCTCCGGCAGTTCGCGAAGCCGCACGTACTCCCCCAGCTCCCGCCCGGCGCGGTGGGAGGCCGCGAACGCGTCGCGCACCCGGTCCACCAGCCACGAGCGGTTGCCCTGCAGCCAGGCTTCGAACTGGCGGGTGTGCGGGGCGGAGTTGTCGATCGTGGCCAGCCCGAGGGCCTCCCAGGCGCGGTTGGCCCGCTCCAGCGGCACGCCGAGCCGCAGCAGGAGCCGCTGCCAGTCGTCCTCCGGAAGCGAGAGCAGCAGCTCGGCGCGGTCGGCGCCGAGCTTCCCGCACAGCCAACCGCGCAGGTGCTCACGGCTGTTGAAGGTCTCCTGGAGCCGTTGCAGCTGTTCCGCCAACTCGACGTCCTCGCAGGCGAGGACGGGCACCAGCCGGGCGCTGCCCGAGCGGGCGGAGGCGCGGTCGGAGAGCACCGCCTCCAGCCGGTGGAGCGGCAGGTCGAGCGCTGAGGCCAGGTCAGCCTCCGTCACCTCGGCGGTCTCCCGGCCCCGCATCCGCTGCCCCAGCCTCATCAGGGCGAGTTCGATTTCCCGGGCCAGGTAGGGAGCGCCGACCAGCTCCGCGATGCCCGGCGCGGCCGCCTGAAGGACCGGCCAGTGGGCTCGCGGCGGTGCCTGGACGACGACCAGGCAGGGGTGCTCGGGGTCGTCGTGCAGCACCGAGCGGTCGGTGGAGGCCAGCACGTGTCCGGCGACATGGGTGACGGCCTCGGTGGCGAGCACCAGGGAGCACGAGCCCAGGCGCCGGAGGAGCCGGGCGACCGTGACCGTCTCCGGACGCAGGGCGTGGTCCTCGTCGTACTCCACCACCGCGGCCACCAGGGCGCGCAGCCACGGGCCGGTGAACTCCAGCAGGGGCGTGCTCGGTGCCTGCGGCGCGGGCAGGTGGTCCGCAACCACCCGGACCGCCGCCTCGCTGCACGGAAGGGGCTCGAAGCCGTGGTGGTCCGCGAGGTGCTCGCGCACCCGGCCGCCCAGGGCCCGGTCGTCCAACGGCAGCACGGGGACGGGGACCTGGTCGAGCAGCTTGCGCTGCTGGCCGCTGCCCGGATCCGGCAGGTAGACCGGTTCGGCCGTCTCGTCGTCGGGGGCGGCGGGGAGGACCTCCAGGGCGCCGGCCCGGGAGACCAGGAGGGCTTCCAGGTCGGTGGACCGGCTGCCGGCCGGCGGTCCGCCCTGCCCCTGGTGGGGTGGCAGCAGCTCCGACCAGGCCCGCTCGTAGGCGCGGCGAATCTCGTTGGAGTGCACCCCGTGGCGCAACTGAGCCGCATCGAGCAGCAGTTGGGGCAAGTGGCGGAGCCGGTCAAGGGCGGTGCGGGGGTCGGACCAGCCGCGTACGCCCAGCAGGTCGAGCCGTTCCAGCGCCGTGCCGGTGGCCAGCTGCCGCAGCCTCGCGGATGCGACGGAGAGGTAAGCGGGCGGCTGCTCGCTCTCGCTCCACCACCACGCGGTCGAGACCGGGGCGAAGGTGCTCCGCCCCTGGTGGTCCAGGGTCTGCGGAATCCACGGCGCGTGGGAGAGGAAGGTGGCGAGCGGGGTCGGCCAGACGGTGCCGGAGTGGTCGCTGCCTCCGGTGAAGCGGGCCTCCAGGGCGCTGGGCCGCCACTGGCCCAGGCCGTGGACGATCAGTTCGGCGTAGAGCCGACGGCTCTCGTCGGAGAATCCGGCGTAGGCGTCCTGGCCGGGGAGTTTCGCCAGCCGGCCGTTGTGGGGCCGGTAGGCCACGGTCGAGTAGGGGACCTGGTTCCTGTTCCGCCAGTTCTGGGCCGTCGCCGTCCAGTCCCGGTGCGCCTGGGCGGTTGGGCAGATCGACCAGTAGGCGTCGAAGGACCACGGGTGGTTGAGCTGGCTCCCCTTCACCGGCCCCCAGACAGGGTGGTACGTCGGGCGCAGGCCGTGGCTCACCTCGTGGCGTTCCAGGAAGCGCTGGAGCACGGCCGGATCGGTGCCGCTGCCCTCGCACACCTCGGCGGCCGGCCGCAGGATTGCGTCGTGGGCCTTCCGGAGGGAGTCGTCCAGGGTCCGGGTCAGGTCCAGGAAGCGGACGAGCGTGTCGTCGACGGCCGAGGCCGCTCCCGCCCAGCCCGGACCGAACATCGCGTCCGAGGAGGGCAGCCAACCTCCCCGGGTGGGCACGAGCAGGCCTTCGACGCGGCCCGCGCGCGGGCCTTGCGCGCTCCACAGGCGGCAGGCCAGGTGCAGGCACTCCCGCCGGGTCTTGTCGTCCTGTCCGTCCTGCCGCATCACCGCGGTCAGGACGGGCAGCAGCGCCGCCGGGGTGTACGTCTGCACGAGCCGCTGCTGTTCGAGCCACCGGCGCCCGGCGGCGCGGCGGCTCCGGGCCTTGCCCCGGCCTCCCGACCACGGGATCGCGCCGTGGACGAAGGAGAGGTTCTCGCGCACGCGGACCGGTAGCGCGTCGGGCCGGAGCAGGACGTCGCCGGTGTCGGGGAAGAAGACGTGCGCGCCACCGGCGGGGACGAGCCGGCCGTCCGCGTCGAGGACGATCCGCTTGCCGCGCAGCTCGGCGGCGTCGGGGAACGACAGCGCCAGGTCGTGGTAGAAGTCCGCCCAGCGCTCGTGGTCGGCGTCCTCTGGGGCGGTGGTCTCGGCCAGCTGTTCGGCCACGGCCTCGGCCCACACGGCGAGTTGGGAGGTCGTGGGCTCCAGGCGTAGTCCGAGACGGCGGCCCATCTCCCGGAGCCGTTCGGCGCGCAGCGGGTGCAGGGCCGGGTCGATGATCGCCGCCCTGCCGGTCGCGCCGACGGCCTTCGGGGTGAAGACCTCGACGCCCTCGGGCTGCCCGACGAGGTAGCCGTAGTCGAACGAGGTGCGGGAGCCCTCCGGATAGACCCTCGGCATGAAGGCCACCTCGTTGAGCTTGCGGTCGAGCTTCCGGAACGCCTCCCGCAGGCGCTCCAGCTCCGCGCGCTCTCGGCAGACCAGGTCGATCACGGCCTCGCCCGGCAGCCGCACCCGCCCCTCGTCGACCAGCACGGCCGCCCGGGCGCAGGCCGTGGCCACCTCGTCGAGCAGCAGCCGGTTCCACGGCGTCTCGACGGCGAGCGAGCGGCGGCTGACGTGGGCGAAGAACGGCGCGTTGACGTACCCGCCGACCGGACAGTCCGTCGCGCTGCTCATCGGCAGGAAGGTGTACAGCCGGCCGCGACTCAGCGGCTTGCCCACTGGGACGGCCACCACCACCTCGGCGGACCCGCGCCACCGCTCCCAGGCCTCGCCCATGTCGCCGCTGGCCGCGATGGCGGGGAGGACGCGCGTCTCCGGCACCTTACTGCGGACCAGGACCAGCTTCCGGCGTCCCTGTCGCAGCGCCACCTCCTCGATCCTGAGGCCGCGGGCCTTGTACAGCGTCGTCACCCGCCGCCCGTAGACGACGCGGTTCTGGGCGGCGCCGGCCTCGGTGTGGGACACCACGACCGTGGCCAGACGGTCCAGGAAGAGCTCGAACGGCGCGCTGTCGTCGGCGAGTTCGCGCAACTGTCGGGCGGCCGAGGCGCGGGCCTCGGCGTCCTTGAGGGGCAGGCGGACGACGGTGACGATCCCGTGGCGACGGAGCCGCCGCACCGGCTCCGGGACCTCGTCCACGGGCACCGGGAGGGTCAGCGCGGACAGGTTGGCGCGCAGCCTGTCGGCCGCGCCGGGGTCGTCCGGGGCCACCTCGGCGGCCAGCCGGTCGAAGTCCGACGGCCGGGCGAAGCGGAAGCAGTAACCGTCGAAGGCCTTCGCGGCCGGTGCCGAGACGCTGTACAGCTCGGGGGCCTCGGTCAGCTGACGGACGCTCTTGAAGCCCACGCCCTTGTGCCCGATGCCCTCGTCCGGCCGCTTGCTGGACGACGCGACCCGGCACAGCGCGTCGAAGCGCTTCGGCGTCAGCTCACGGCCGCCGTTGGCCATGTAGAGGACCCCGTGCTCGCCCTCGGTCTCGTCGAGCAGGATCTCCACCCGCCCGTCGCCCGGTGTGGTCGGGTGCGCGTCATGGGCGTTCTGGAGCAGCTCGACGAGTACCCGCCCCTTGTACTCGGGGGCCAGTACCTCCTCGATCACGGCCTTCAGGTCGCGCGAGGTCGTGTCGCCCTCCGCCAGGTTCCTCAGGCACGTCCGCGCCTTCCTCACGGACTGCGCCCACACCTGCCGCCGACGGGAACCCGCCGCCCCGGAGCCCTTCAACCGCCGCCTCCCCGTGCCGTACGAAATCATCCGCGGCCACGCTACTAGGGCACGCATTTGGTCATACTCAATGGGTCCGAGGCCTTGATCCATCAGCTCGGTCTTGTCCAGCACCGTGCCCAGCACGTCGCCAGGACTGCTTCAGTGGGTGAGCGTAAGGCCTGCGCACACAGCCCCCGCAGCCGTGTAACGCCAAATTGTCGCAGCCGCCGATGGTGCTATCGCGAGCTGCCGGATCAACCATAGCTTCCAGCCGCCGGAGCACGTCGAACGTCAAGTCGAAACGTCGAACGTCCACACACTCTGAGCCAGGGGCGGCGACTTGTCCGTCGCAATGCCCACGCGATGGAGCCAGACCCGATGCTCTTACACCGACCAGACTCAGCGGTCCTCGACGATGAAACACGCCCGCTGGTAGAGCTCGTCGAACGTGATGATCTCGACGTCCTGGATCGACGTCCGGTACAGCTCGAAGGAGCTGAGCTTCTCCGGGTTCACGGCGCCGTTCTGGATGAACTCCTGCAGGCTCCCGATCACCACGACCTGCCGCGGGCGGGTGGTAGACAGCCCGACATCGATCGGGGTGCCGTCGTCCTCGTAGATGCGATCGAGGAACTGACGGGAGATGAGCTGCTGGGCCTTGTTGACGGTCTTCTGCACCTGGGCCACGCCCCCGCCCAGCTCCTTCGATGCCTGGTAGACGCCCGATCGGTACGGGATTCTGGCGAGTAGCTCAGTCTCGTGGGTCTTGATCTCGCAGAAGAGCATGCTGCTGATCAGACCCTTGGAACGCATGATGGCGTCGATGCGTTTCCCGGCACCGCCGAAGATATTGGCGCCTGTGGTGATGCGTTCCAGCTTGCCGTCGTCGATGGATTGGCAGGCGATGAGGTTGAGGCCGTAACCGAAGATCCACTGGTTCTCTTCGAAGAAGGCCTGCCAGACCGCCTCCGCTCCGCGTGTCGTGGCCAGGCTCTCCGCCTGCTGGAAGTAGTCCGGATCGTTAAGGAGCCGCTCGAACCTCTGGAGCTGTTCCTTGCGGTTGCTGATCAGCCGGATGTCCGCTTCCGTAAGTCCGCCACCGACCGCAGACCTGACCGCACCGAGAACCATCCTCCGGTCCTGACCGGTCAGCAGCTGGGCCAGCTGCGCTTCGTCCCCGGTCACCAGCTGGTGGAGGACACCGGGGGTGCTCAGGCCGACGCAGCCCTGCATGAAGTTGATGACCTTCCAGAAGTTCTCGTGAACGTCGCCGGTGTCGACGAGCGCCTTGACCGCCCGGGTGGCGCCGGTGTCGGGCATCATCTGGGAGATGGGGGTGTCCCCCGCCTTCTTCTTGTCCTTCTTCCAGAGCTTGATCCTCGGCGTGTAGCTGTCGCCCTTCTTGATGATGGTGACGTTGAGCAGGGTCGCTACCTGAGGCCGATCGTCGAGGACGAAGTCGGTGATCATTCGGCGTGCGCGGGTGTCGTAGAGGTGCTGGAGCCCATCACCGTCTTGGGAACCGCGGATCTCCAGGCTGGCGAAGTCACCTCGGGTGACGTCGAACTCGGTGCTGGTGAAAGGGAGACGGAAGCCCCGAACGATGGGGGTGGCAGGGGCAGCGGCCCGGGTCCGCCAGTCCGGCGCGATGTTGGGCATGGGCCGGGGATCGCCTTCGACCACGAGGCTCTGGACGTCGGTGCGCCCGAGCTGGCGCAGCACGCTCTCCAGAGTCCGCCAGACCAAGTCTTTCGTCTCTTCGGTGAAGGCGTGCAGGAGCTCGCGCTCCACCGTCAGGACCGCCTCGTACGTGTCCGCCGTCCAGCCGTCACCCGGCATGGGATGGAAGAAGCCGCCGTCGCGGCGCAGGGTCAGAATCGCGGTGCGCAGCAGGTCCCGTGCGCTCTCCTCGCCGGCGCAGTCCAGAAGGCTGTAGGTCTGGCCAAGGACCAGGTCGAGCTTGCCCGTGTCCTCATCGCCCAGCGGCAACGGGACCAACGGGCCCGTCGGCGCGACGCGCACCGGGGTGTACAGCGGGCGGCCGGAAATGAACTCATAGGGACGCAGGCTCCATCCGTCCGGTGCCAGAAGCCGGTTCAGCTCCTCGACGTGCCCGGTCGCCTCCTCGACGTCGGCCGCCACCTCGGGATGGACCACCCGGGCCAGAAAGGCGAGCAACACCTCATCCGCTCCGCGGAAGAGCTCCAGCCTGGGGTCCTCGAAGATCCAGTCGTCAGGCAGGTCGAAGTTGTTAAACCGGTGCTGCTGGATATCGGCGCGGGCAGTCGGGAGCTGGCTGCTCTCCGACGGCGGCAGGTCCAGGTCGTAGAGGCCCTCCAGAAACGCGACTTCGTCCAGTTTTCCCCACCAGGGCCTCGACATCCCGCGCAGGTACTTGAAGATGTCTTGCCGCGTCACCGCCGTGATATCGGGTCGTGCTTGTGCCGGGGCGGGGTCACTGGACGTCATGCCTCCATGATGGACGGCCGGGATGCCAGGAGGCGGACTATCGGGAGATTCCGTTCTCGCGCGGGCATCAAGGAGTCTGGAAGGCCGGCCGCGAGAACGCCGCAGTGTTTCCAGCGAGGCCAAGGTGTCGGCAACGGTCTGCCCATCCTCAACGTCGCTTCAGGTGAACGGCGTTCTGGGAGAGGGCATCTCCCCCAACGATGTGCCGTGCGCCCACGGACTGAGGTCAGCCTGCGCTTGCGAAGGCGACCACGTTCGACGCCCCATCCACCCCACGACCAGCTCGGGCCGACGACGTTTCAGGGCAGCCGACCTGCACCGATCTCCCATCGCTCTCCAGTTGCCCTGCATGTGCTTCGAGTTCGGCGGGCAGGTACCAGCCTTCGATGGCGGGTGTCATGTAGAGGCGAGCTTTGAGGCCGAGAAGGAGCTGGCGACGCCCTTCCTGGTCGGCCACGGTCCAGGCGTCGGCAAAGGTCTGGCCGGTCTCGACCTCGACCCAGGCGGAGGGGCGTTGTGGCAGGGCAGCGAGGCGGCGGCGCTCGTCAACCAAGGTCTCGAGGCTTCGGCGTACTCGTCGTCGCCGCCGGGGTAGTCGAACAGGTTGCGGCGCTTCTCCTCGCGCAGGTCGCGCATGGCCTGGGTGACATGGTTGAGCTGTTCGGTGTGGTCCTCGCCGGGATGAACCTGCGCACAGTCATCGCCAGCCCGGCCAAAGCCTGGCGCCGGTGCTGCGGAACCCCTGAGGAAGTGTCCGCCCCGGCTACTCCTGGGACGGCCAGGTCTCTGCCATATCGATCGCGGAACGGGGTGCGATCCGGTTCGACTGCTGCGAGGATCGCCGGATGCACCTCGCCCTTCACCCGGGAGCGAACCGGGAGAACGTCCTTCAAGCGCTGCGAGACGTGGAGACGGAGGTGAGCAACCTCTACACCGGCTCCCCGCTGGGCGCAGGCGAGCTCGTACTGGCGTACCTGGAGTGGGCAAACAACGCGGTCGAGCGGCTGACCAGCCAGCTGAGCGAGCGGGAGATCGAGCGCCTCGTCTTCACCCGCCGCTACGAGCACCTGCTCGCCGGAGCCGCCGACTTCGGCTCGGGCTCCATGGAGAGGTTCACCAACAGCCTCGTCCGGCTGGAGTTGCGGCAGCGGCAGACCGCGTTCGAGGAAGCCGTACGCAGGCTTCAAGAGGCCATCAACCGAGGGCCTCAGGCGGCCCTGACAGTGGTGTTCGACACCAGCATGTTCATCGAGCACCCGCAGGAGCTTGAGTACATCGACTGGGCCGCTCTGGTGGGTGCGGAGTTCGGCACCGTTCACCTCATGGTACCCATCGTCGTCATCGATGAGCTGGACCGCCTCAAGGAGTCCACGAACAAGCACGTGCGCCATCGGGCTCGTCGCGCCCTGAAGGTGATCGACGGCCTCTTCCCGAAGGGGGATCGGTGCTACAGGATCCTCCGGAAGGGCGACGGTGGGCCCGGCGTGGCCGCTGAGATCCTGTTCGACCCGCCGGCGCACACTCGCTTGCCGATCGCCGACGACGAGATCGTGGACCGGGCGCTGGCCGTGAGCCCGGTCGTCGGCGGCCGGATGAAGCTGTTCACCTACGACGTCGGCCAGTCGAGCCGAGCGAGGCACGCCGGGCTCGACGTCGAGAAGCTGAGCCCGCCGGAGGACGCGTAGAGACGCGGTTTCGCGGTCTCGCGGTCTCGCGGTCTGTGTCATCCTGTGCGGCCCAACCAGGCGAGAGGGCGCACAGGGATGACGGCCCTTGATATGACCAGTGACGACCATGTGAGCCACTCGCCCGAGGCGGACGGCACGTTCGCGACCGAACTGACAGAACAGGGGGCATCGGCTGGCCGGCACAATACCCGGCACGAGCAGGCGACGACCGAGCCGGAACACAGTGCGCTGCGACTGACAGCGCGTCCCATGTGGTGGTCAGCTCGTTGATTCGGTCATGGGGAGTGGCGGGTGAGGTTGGATAGCTCCTGACTGCTTGTGGGATCTGGTAGTGCCGTTGCTGCCAGCGGCCCGGGTGCGGCCGCAGGGCGGCGGGACGGCGCTCAGCTGCCCAGGACGAGGCCGCCGACAGCCGTGGGGCCGCCTCCGGGAACGTATCGGGGCCACCCACCGGCACCCATGACGTGGAACGGCTTCCCGTGGTCATCGACGACCGTGGTACCCGGCTCGCCCTGCTTCACCCAGTCCAGCTCGATCGTGAACCAGCACTCGTCCAACGTGTCGGAGATGTTGAGGACGAACACCTCCGGGTCCGCCGCTTCGATCCGGAACGGGAACTGCGTGAGTGGCTTCGTCCCCTGGACGGCCACGACCTTTGGAGACGTCGGGTCGAGGTCGACGTCGAACGGGCGCTCGTCCTGGCCTGCGCCGCAACCGCCCTGCCCAAGAACGATGCCCTGTTTCGGCAGCGGCCCGCGTTTGACGACGCTCACCCGCACGCCCATGAGGAGGACCGACTCGTGGGACGATGTCTGGGCGGTGACCTCGATCACCGGCTTCACTGGGGCTGACGCCACTAGGGTGGCGCCGTCCCAGGGCGCCCAGTTGGTCCCCTTGGCCTGCACGAACGCCTCTCCGGGGGCCTGTAACGTGTAGTACTCGGGACAGGCCGGAATGAGCCGGCCCTGAATGTGGACGTCTCCGCCGGCACTCGGCCACAAGGTCGTCGCCGCGCCGATCGCAAGGGCAAGCAAGATACCGAGCCAGCCGTACCGCCGGACCATCCGTGCCACCGAACGCGTCGGCTTGCGGTCCGAAAGGCCCGAGGAGGGGCTCCCGTCGAACGGGTCATAGTAGTGTCGCCGTACATGGTCGGCTTCTGGCCTCAGCAGCCTCGCACGCAGGGCCGTCTCGTCCCACAGCTCCATCACGAGGCCATGGGCCTGCTCGTTGCGCCGCTTCCAGTCGTCCCACCACTTCGCCGTCGGCCCGTCCATGTTCGACGGCACGCACAACACCCACCGCTGGACGGCGTGGCCCTGCTCCCGTGCGGCCTTCACGGCCGCGTTGAAGGACTCGCGGATCTGGCGCCGGTGGCTGTCTCCGGCGGTGACGGGGAAGAAGTACTTCGCCTGCCAGACGGTGACGGCACCGTCGAGGTCGCCCGCGAAGGCGTCGATGCCCCAGTCCCCCGGGTTCGCCGCGATGATGCGGACGCCAGGGGTGAGCGCGAGTGCGAGCTGGCCAATCATTGCCTCGAAGTCGTCGCGGGCGCCGCCCATGCCTCCCGTCCGCACTTGGTGGGTGGCGAAATTGACGGGTGGCATGCCAGCCCCCGCCGTCACCCCTCTGTTCGGCACGGTCCCCCCTGAAGCCAGAGATCAGATGGCCTGCGGCCGCTGCGCACTGCTGCGCGCGACTCACGAAGAGCAAGGGGCGATCCTATTCGGCGATCTGATGGATACTCAAGCTTGCTGGCCACGTGCGGAGGTGCGGTCGTAAGCAGCCATGGCACACACTCAACAGCACGTCACCGACACTCCGGTCCCGCCGCCGCGAGGCCCCAGCCCTTGGGGGCGGGGCCAGCGGGGATGGCACGACTCACGACGTAGGGCGTGGTCTAAGGAATCCGCCCGACGTCGAGCTGGTCGAGGCCCCTCGGCCAGTGGGGCGGCCGGCCCCGAGCCGGACGTCCTCGACGAGACCGTGCGACGCCTCAGGACATGACTGAAGCGCTGTTGCCGCCCGCACCTCGCGGGGGAGCCTCGGGGTGTGGGCGGGAGGTCGTTGGTGCCATCTCCCGGATGGTGAGCCACTGAGTGTCTTCGAGGTGATGGTTCTGGTTTGCGGCTTCCTGGGCGACGCGGTCACCTGCCGTGAGCATCACGAAGGCTTGATCTTGTAGGGCGGGCGGTAGCCACTCCACAAGCAGCCGGGCACAGCTCGGATCGATCTTGAGTACGGTGCTACGAGGGTGACGACCGCGCCTACCAGGTGCCGGTCGCCAGCAAGCCGGAGCGGAGGGTGCTCCGCGCGGACAGCAAGAAGGTGTGGGCGGACGGCTTCCGCCCGGCCGACGGGGCGCAGAACGTCCGCAAGAAAGGCTGCAGCCCGCGGCCGCTGGAAAGCCTGCAGGAGGGCAAGTTCAACATCCAGTTCGTCCTCGGTGACGACGAGTCCGAACTCGACCGCTACAAGGCCGCGATCGACAACCTGGCCAACCACGCCCAGTACCTTGAAGTCGACACCCTCGACGACGCCACCGTCGGCTACTTCACCCGACCTAGGCCGAGTTGCCAGTGCGCTCCAGTTTCGGTGCTCGTGCTTCGAGTTCGGCGGGCAGGTACCAGCCTTCGATGGCGGGTGTCATGTAGAGACGGGCCTTGAGGCCGAGAAGGAGCTGGCGCCGATGCTCCTGGTCGGCCTGGGCCCAGGCGTCGGCAAAGGTCTGGCCGGTCTCGACCTCGACCCAGGCGGAGGGGCGTTGTGGCAGGGCAGCGAGGCGGCGGCGCTCGTCAACCAAGGTCTCGAGGCTTCGGCGTACTCGTCGTCGCCGCCCGGGTAGTCGAACAAGTTGCGGCGCTTCTCCTCGCGCAGGTCGCGCATGGCCTGGGTGACATGGTTGAGCTGTTCGGTGTGGTCCTCGCCGGGGATGAACCTGCGCACCCTCATCGCCAGGCCGGCGAGGCGATCCACGAGGGCGGTGATCGCGGCGGTGACGCGCTCGCCCTTGACGGACTGGCCCTTGCAGGCCGGTTTGCCGGCCGTCTTCGCGCAGCGGTAGTACTCGTAGATGCGACCGTTCTTGGCGAGGTTCACCTGCCGGTAGAACCGGTCCCCGCATCGGTCGCAGTGCGGCACGCCGAGCCAGGGCGAGGCGCCGTTCGAGCGCTCCTTCGTGATGGACCGCTCGTCCATCGCGGCCTGGACTGCGGCCCACTCCTCCTCCGTGAACAGCGGCTTGGCCATCCGGATCGGCAGGCCCTTCGCGTCGCGGGCGATCTTGCGCGCTTTCACCGAGCGGCCGGTCAGCTTCAGGCCCATCGTCGCCGGCGAACGCAGGATCTTCCCCACGCTGGTCGGGTTCCAGTGGTTTGACGGCGGCGTCTTCCGCTTGCTCGTGTAGGTGTCGCCCTGGTTCTTGTACGCGTGGGTGGCCGGGGTGTCGAAGCCGGCGGCTTCCAGGGCTGTGGCGATCATCCACTGGCTCTGCCCTTCCAGGAGGAGCTTGCTCATGTAGCGGACGGCCTCGGAGGTGACCGGGTCCGGCTCGAGGGTGCGCCCACCACCTGGACGGTCCACGATGCGGTACCCGTACGGCGGCTGCCCGCCGGCCCACCGGTCCGTCTTCCGCAGGTGCTTGTGCGCCGCCGTGACGCGGGCCTTGATCCGCTTGAGCTCCATCTCCGCGAAAATCGACGCCAGCATCAGGAACACCTTCGCCAGCTCGTTCCCGAACGACGACTCCCGCCCCTCCCGGTAGTCCAGCGTGATGCCGTCGTCGGTGAAGACCAGGACCTTGCGGTTCTCCTCCGCCCAGTGCGCCACGTCCGCGCAGTCCTTGGCCGAGCGGAACGCCCGGTCAACCTTCGCCCACACCAACGCGTCCCACTCGCTCTGGCGATCGGTGAGCCACGGGCCCAGGTCCGGACGCTTCCACGGAGTAATTTCCGCGGAGACGTCGAGATCCTCGAACGACCCGACGATCTCCCACTCCTTCGCCAGCGCGTGCCGGGTCGCCGACTCCGCCTGCACCAGGTGCGAGACCTTGCCCTCGTCGCCGTGCGTGTCCGACACACGCGAACCAACCACCGCCCGAACCGGCACCGAAGCCGTCATGATGCTCACAGGAGGTCCCCTACCGCCCAGGCCAGCGAGCACCCTCGAACAGGCTGCACTCGAACGGGTGGACCTTTTTCGAAAAGGTGTCGTTCCGCTGGAGGATCGACCTAGTTGTCTCTACTAGAAACCTCGCTGAGAAATGCGTCGAGGCCTACGTCGAACGAGCAGCCTCCCACGCCGAGCGCTGGTCCGACCACGCACCGGTCACGGCAGTGTTCGATCTGAACAACTAGGCAGCAGAAACTGGTAGTTCGACAGAATCAAGAGGCGGCCCCGACGCGGGGCATTCCACACGTCGGGGCTTCCTCTCGGTAGCAAATACGCCAGCGGCGAAGGAAGTCGCACGACACTCCCGGAGTGGATTTTTCAGCAAAGCGATTCACGTGACCCTGCTTCCACAAGCGAAGCACCTGTCCGCCCCGGATCAGCTCCCCCGACGATCCAGACTCGAACATCCCTCTAGATACGGCCACCGCCCGCAACCCCTTGACCCCCAGTTCAGGACTCCGCCCCAAAAAACCTCAGGAACGCCTCTCCCCTGTTTCGGGAACGCATGAGGCTCCTTCGCAGTTCAAGTCCACGCGGTAGCGGCTCAGCCCGCGCTGTCCGCAGTGAACTCCGAGCACCGGCGGGGTGTCGTCGTGTGTCCTCCTCCGGTGAGAGTGACCGGGAGGTCCGGGAGGTCCGGGCGGCGGACGGATTCAGTGCTCCAGGCCGTGCACACGACCTGGCCCACGGCCGTCCGGGGCAAGGCCGCGACGTCCAGCGGCAGGGCGACCGTGAGGCCGGCACCGGAGGTGGTGACGGTGACCGCCGCCCGCGGTTGCGGCCGGCCGGTTCAGGCAGCTCCATGTGGAGCATGTTGCCCCTGTCCACTTCGTCGGGGCCGTCCAGGAGCCGTCCCAGCGTGAAGGCTGTGAGCTGCGACAGCGGACCGGGCTGCGGCTTCTTGCTGTTGTCCGTCTCGATTCTGGGGCGGGGCGGGCCCGCAGCCGGCGGTCCGGGGTGACCCCGTAGAGGCGGGGGTGGGCCGTGACCTCGGAGGGCCGGCTGCCAACGGCTTCCGGTCCCGTGCCGGATACGGCGCACCCGGTTGTGAGCAGTAGGAGTGCAGCGGCCCTCTGCGGATCAAGCCGATTCGTACGGCGAAGGCGCCGCCGCGGGAAGCCTGGCGTGGACGGCGAGGCCGCCCGCCGGGAGCGCGGTGGCGTGGACGGTGCCGCCGTGGGCCCGGGCGACGACCTGGACCAGGGCGAGGCCGAGTCCGTGTCCGTGGGCGCTGTCGAGGCGGGGCCGGGCCCGGTAGAAGGGTTCGAAGAGGCGGTCGACGACGGCCGGGTCGACGACGGGCCCGGTGTTCGTGACGGTGAGGTGCACCGCGCCGGGTCCGTCGTCCGGGGCGGTGGACCGGGACTCGGTGGCGACGTCCACGGTGACCCGGGCCCCCACTTCGCCGGTGTTGTGCTTGAGCGCGTTGTCGACGAGGTTGCCGACCAGCCGGCCCAGCAGCACGGAATTGCCCCGTACCAGGCAGTCGGGGTCGTCCGCGGTGAGGACGAACTCCGGTCCGTGCGCGGACTGCCCGGCGCCCGCGGCGGTCGCCGCGGTCACGGCTTCTTCCGCGAGGGCCGTGAGGTCGACGGGCTCGGGGTCGAAGGTGAGGTGTTCGGCCGCGGCCAGGTTCAGGAGTTCCTTGACGACCCTGATGTTGCGCTCGTTCGCCTCACCGAGCATGGGCAGGATCTCGGCGAACTCCTCACGGTCCGGACGGTCTCCCAGCATGGTCAGGGCGGTCTTCGTCGTGGACAGGGGGGTGAGCAGCTCGTGGGCGGCGTTGGCGGCAAACCGCCGGTGCGAGGAGAAGGACTCCTCCAGGCGGGCGAGTGTGACGTCGAAGGTGTCGGCGAGGCGGCGCAGTTCGTCGTCGGGCCCGGAGGCGTTGATGCGGTGGGAGAGGTCGCCTTCGGCGGCGCTCGTCGCGGCCCGGTTGAGTTCGCTCAGCGGGGCCAGCAGCCTGCCCGCGATCCTGCGGCCGGCCAGCAGGCCCGCGGTGGCGACGATGAGCACGCCCGCGGTGGAGACGGCGAGGACGGTGTTCCAGACGTCCTCTTTGGTGCGGATCGTGGAATGGGGGCCCTGGATCCGCTCGCCGGGGGACGGGGCCCGGGTCCCGATCTCGTCGGACCCCGGTGGCATGGGGTTTCCGTCGGCGGGCGGGTAGGGGTGGGCCGGGGTGGAGCTGGTGCCGGGCGGTACGGTGACCGCCGTGGTCAGGTCGTAGGTCGGCAGCCAGCGGATGCCGACGTAGACGACGGTCAGCATCAACAGGGCGCTCGCGGCCAGTGCGACGGCGAACCCGAAGGTCAGCCGGCTGCGCAGGCTGAGGGGGCGAGTGAGGCGGTGCAGGCCGAGCGGGCGGCGCCCGCGTCTCACGCCGCGCCCAGGCGGTAGCCCGTCCCGATGACGGTCTGCACGATCTTCGGGTCCCCGAGTTTGCGGCGCAGGGTGTGCACCACGAGCCGGACCACGTTGCCGCCCTGGTCGGTCTGTCCGTCCCAGGCTTTGTCCAGCAGGTCCGCGCTGCTGACGACTCCGCCGTCGGCACGCATGAGCAGTTCGAGGACCGCGATCTCCTTCGGGGTGAGCCGGATCTCCGTACCGTCGCGGGTCACCTGTCGGCGGTGGGTGTCCAGGCTGATGCCGGCCTGCTCCAGCACGGGGGCGTACGTGGTGCCGCACCTGCGGTGCAGGGCGCGGAGCCGGACGATCAGCTCGGGCAGGTCGAAGGGCTTGGGGAGGTAGTCGTCCGCCCCCACGCCGAAGCCGGCGACCTTGTCGTCCAGTGTCCCGGCCGCGGTCAGCATCAGGATCCGTGCGCCCAGGCCCATCCCGGTGATCCGGCGGCACACCTCGTCCCCGTGGACCACGGGCAGGTCCCGGTCCAGTACGACCACGTCGTAGTCGTGGATCCGTACCCGCTCCAGCGCCGCGCCGCCGTCGGGTGCGATGTCGGCGGCGATGCCCTCGCGGCCGAGGCGTATCTGGAGCAGGCGGGCGAGCGGTGCCTCGTCCTCGACGATCAGTACCCGCACGGCGGAGACGTCCCTTCGGGTGAGAATTCGATGAGAGCCCGAAGGCGGGTCGGAATATCGACCCACGGAATTACGGGACACTTCCATTTGTACCGTACCGGGCGTGTGAGCGGTATGTGAGGCCTCGGTGCCGGGCCGTCGGGCATCACATGCGGGTGAAATGCGCTGGCCGATAGCGTCGTTGCCATGAATCTATTCAAACGGGCCTGGTGGCGGCTGACCGGCCAGCTCGGGAAAACCGCCATGCTGATCGGCCTTTTCACCGTCATCTGCACGCTCGTGCTCTCCGGATTCCTCATCCAGTCTGCCGCGGCGCGCGCGGCCGATGATGCGAAGAGGAAGGTCGGGGTCGTCGCCACGATGCAGCTCGACATCAACGCGCTCATCAACTCAGGCGGAACCAACGCCGGCGGTGGCGGACGGCCCAGCACGATCGGTTCGAAGGGCGAGCTGCGCAGCAGCCTCGTCGACAAGATCTGCGCGTCCTCCGCGGTGACCGGCTGCAACTACGCCGTCGGGAGCGTCGGGCGCCCCGGCACCGGGCTGAAACTGCACCAGCCGGTTCCGACGCCGCCCGGCCAGAACGCCGAGGGAACGGACTTCTTCTCGGCTTCCGGAATTCTCGACCTGAACCAGGAGAAGGACTTCCGCAACGGCGACTCGAAAATCATCTCGGGCCGGGGCATCACCCCCACGAGCGCCAAGGACGAGATCGTCATCGAGGAACGCGTCGCCAACGACAACAAGATCAAGGTCGGGGACGTCGTCAAGCTCAAGGTGGGCGAGATCCCCATGGACGGCAAGCAGCGCAGCGACGCCGACCTCTCCTTCAAGGTCGTCGGCATCTACAAGAACAGCACCGCCGACACCGGTGCCTACGTTCCCGCGATGATGGACCCCGCCAACAAGATCTACACCACCCCGCTGGGCAGCTCGCTCCTGTTGGGCAAGGACGGCAGCGACGGCATCCTCAAGTCGGCCACCTTCAGCCTGAAGAACCCCGACGATCTCGACCGGCTGAAGAAGGACGCCGCGGCCGCCGGCGTGGACCCCAAGATCTTCCCCCTGACCGTCAACGACAAGCAGTACCAGGCCCTCGTCGGCCCCATCACCCGCACCGCGGGCTTCGCCAGCCTCACCGTCTGGCTCGTCGCCCTCGCGGGCACCGCGATCCTCGCCCTCATCATCGCCTCGGCGCTGCGCGAACGCCGCAAGGAGCTCGGCATCCTCCTCGCGCTCGGCGAGAAGAAGCCGCTGCTGCTCGGCCAGCACCTCGTGGAGATCTTCGCCTGCGCGCTGATCGCCATCGGCATCGCCTCGGCCGCCTCCCAGGCACTCGCCCAGCCCATCGGCGACGGCCTGCTGGCCGGCGAGGTCTCCTCCGCGAAGGACGACGCGGGTAGGAGGACCCCCGAGCAGGACTACAGCAGCATCGGCGGCGGCACCAAGGACGACGGACCGCAGGTCGATCCGATCGACTCCCTGGAAGTGAAGGTCGGTCCGTCCGACATCGCCCAGGTCGGCGTCCTCGGGCTCGGCATCGCCGCGATCGCCACCGTCCTGCCCGGCATCCGCGTGATGCGCATGAGTCCCCGCGACATCCTCACGAAGGGCGACTGACCCGCCATGAGCACCCACCTCACCGACGCCGCCGACTCCGCTGCCGGGCACGAGCCCGCGGTCCTCGAAGTGTCCGGCGTGGCCCGCACAGTCCCGGCCAAGAACCACAAGCGGACCATCCTCAAGGACGTCCACCAGCGCTTCGAGGCCGGCCGGATGTACGCGATCGTCGGCCCGTCCGGCTCCGGCAAGACCACCCTCCTCTCCCTCGCCTCGGGGCTCGACTCGCCCACCTCCGGCACGGTCCGCTTCAAGGGCCGCGACATCGCCGAGATCGGGCTGGGCCGCTACCGCAACCGGCACGCCGCGACCGTCTTCCAGTCCCTCAACCTCATCACCTACATGACCGCGGTGCAGAACATCACCTCCGCCATGGAGATCACCGGGGTCAAGACCGGTTCCCGGGCCCGGAAGCGGCGCGCCGTCGAACTCCTCGAACTCCTCGGTGTGGAGAAGACCGAGCACAACCGGCGCACGCTCCAGCTCTCCGGCGGCCAGCAGCAGCGCGTCGCCATCGCCCGGGCCCTGGCCTGCGAGGTGGACATCCTCTTCGCGGACGAGCCCACTGGCGCCCTCGACCACGACACCGCCGAGTCCATCGTCGGCGTCTTCCGCCGCCTCGCCCACGACGAAGGCAAGTGCGTCATCCTCGTCACCCACTCCCGCGAGGTCGCCGCCGCCTGCGACCAGATCCTCCAGCTCAAGCGCGGACGGCTCGTCGCCGCCTGATCCGCAGCACGCGGGAGAGGCCCCGACCCGGTACGGAGGATTCCGGGGGTCGGGGCCTCGTCCATGACTGGGCTTTACCCCGAACAGTGGACACTTCTGGCACAGAGCATGCTGGCCGCAACGGCCGGCGCGGATCCGCGGCGACCGGCCGAACCGGCACGGCCCCCGCTCGTACCCGGGCCCGGCTGACCGGCGGCAGCCGCCCTTCACGCTCCAGGCTGGCGACCCTTATCGCCCGCCCGGTCGGCGGCACCGAGCGGGCGGACGGCAGGGGTCGCCAGTTGCCGATGGCCGTCACCCCCGCTGGGTGACGGCCACCGAACAGGGCTCACACCGTGGTCACTAGCACGACCACGGCGTGGTGACGTGGCCCGTCACGGTGTCCACCGCCACCGTCCTGCCCTCGCTGGGAATGCAGAAGTAGTAGGTGGGATGCGGGTTCTGCACGACGGGCTCATTGAGGTACAGGGGCTTGAACGCGCCGGTGTGCCCGGCCTTGACGGCCAGATCGTGGGCCTGGACTTCCGTCATGGTGAACGGGGAGATGGCCTGGATCCCGATCGGGACGCTCCACGGCTGCGTGCTCTGGTACTGACCGGTGGTCGAGTACTTGTACTCGAAGGACGGCTCCGAGCCCTTGGCCCGGAAGCGGATCCACCAGGCCTGGACGTCATTGGGGTTGGTCGTGGGTGTCAGCAGGACGGCGTACGCATCGTAGAACTGCGAGCCGGGGTGTTCCTGCTGCGCCTTCACCTTGGCCTCCCGCACGATCTGGGTGAGCGGGAGGTGGGGTGCCGCGCTGGCGGTGGACGGGGCGATCGGCAGCAGCGACAGGGCCGTGGCGGTCGCGGCGAGCCCGGTCCGTGCCCGAAGGCGGCGGCGTGATGTCCGGCACCCGTTCAGTGCGGGTGTCGCGGGCGTGCGGGCGGTGCGCGTGCTGTTCATGTCCTTCATCTCCTTCGACCCGGACCCTGCGTGGTCACGGTGGAAGTCGACTGCCGGGTTCGGTGTGAGCGGTGGCCCACGGGCGAGAGGTCCTCGGCCGGGCTCCGCGGGGATGCAGCCTCCCGGGGTCCAACGGTAGGAAGGTCTCCGGGCGCCGTCTCCTGGCCGTCATCCTCGCTGAGCCGAACAGGCGAACCTCTCACCCGGAGCGATGCCCGTCCGGGGCTTCGCCGCGCGGTCCCGGCCGGTGGGCCCGATCCTGTGCCGCTCCCCTCGATCACCCCTCGACTTCCCGTGGCCGGGTCCGGGCGGGCCGTCGAGCCGGGCACGAGGGGGGCGTGGCACCCGCGCCCTAGGGTGACGCGGTCATGGACATCATCGGCAAGGGATTCATCGCCCGGTACCTGTGGCCGCTGCGCGAGGCCCACCCCGGGGTGACGGTGCTGGCCGCGGGCGTGCCCCGCCAGCACCTGCCGGACTCCGAGCACGAGCGGGAGGCCGCGCTGGTGCGGGACACGGTCGCGCGCTGCCGCAACCGGGGTGACCTGCTGGTCTTCCTCTCCACGGTGAGCATGTACGGCGGGCCGGGCTGCCGGGGGCGGGAGGACGACCCGCTCGTCCCCAGCACCCGCTACGGCCGGCACAAGCACGCTCTGGAGACCGTGATCCGGGAGTCCGGCGTCGAGCACCTGGTGCTGCGCCTGGCGTACGTCCTCGGGCCGCACGAGCCCGACTTCCGGCTGGTGCCGGCCCTGCCGGCGCAGGTCAGGGCGGGGCTGGTCCGGGTGCACCCGGGGGCCCGGCGCGACCTGCTGCACGTGGCGGCCTTCGTCCGGCTCGTGGACGGGCTGCTCGCCGCGGGCGTGCGCAACGAGACGGTGCACCCTCGAACAGCCCACACTCGAACGAGTGGACTCTTTTAGAAAAGGCGTCCATCCGCTGGCGCATCGACCTCCAGGTCGCCACCCCCGGCCTCGCCGCCAAGGCCGTCGAGGCCTACGTCGAACGCGCCGCCTCCCACGCGGAGCGCTGGTCCGACCACGCACCGGTCACGGCGGTGTACAACCACGACTTCTGACCGCCCACCGGGCTGGCGAGGCCGCCCGTGCGCCGTAGGAGTCCTGGGCGGGGAGAGCAACCGCTCTCCGCCCAGGACTCCTGACTTTCCGACCGCGTGAAGCGCACCGCCCGGCTGCGCCCAGACCGGGCCGGCGTCACCGTGGCGCTGCCCTTCGTCACCCAGGTGTGGCAGATCTATCTCTGACCTCCCTGCTCCGGGCCGCCTCCGCCGCGTTCACCCCCACCTTCCACGCCACCGTCCCCGAGGTCCTGCCCGCCGAACGCGACTACAACGACACCCTCTCGCTCTCCCCCCTCGCCTACGACCCGGAGAGCCTGTTCAGCCCCGCGCTCGCCGCCGCACCGCTGGCCCTGGTCTCCTACGACCGACGTTCACCGGCACCACGCCGGGCTTCCTCGCCTCCGCCGCCCTCGTCGCCTCGACCGTCCTGCCCAAGCCCGAACCCGGCTCTGAAACGACCCTGGCGGGCGCATCGACAGGGACTCGAAACCGTTCTCGGTGACGTAGTCGGCTCCGGCGCGGATGAGCTCACCTCGCCGGTGCGCATGCCGCGCCTGCCGGCCGTCGATCTTGCCCGTCATCGGCACGGCCTGTTCGAGGGCCGACCGGCCCGGTTGTCCACCGTGGCCGGACCGGTACTCGTGCACTGACGATACGTCAAACGAGTGGTGGACACACCGAATGGTCGATGAAACAGCCGCGTTCGGAACCGCCGGTCAGCCCTTGACGGCCGAGCTGGCGACGCCCTGGATGAACCAGCGCTGGAAGAAGGCGAACACGATCAGCACGGGTAGCACGAGCAGGACGCCGAAGGCCAGGATCTGTCCCCAGTCCGGTGGTTGCTGGCCCTGGAAGACGCTCATCTCCAGCGGCAGGGGCCGTACGGCCGGGTCGTCCACCATGAGCACCGGCCACAGGAACGAGCCCCACTGCGTGAGGAAGGTGAGGATCGCGACCGAAGCGAAGGCGGGCTTGCTCATGGGGTAGACGATCCGGAAGAGGATGCGCCACGGTCCCGCGCCGTCGATCCGCGCCGCCTCCTCGATGCTGGCCGGGATGGCCCGGAAGAACGTGTGGAACTGGTAGATCGAGAAGGCGTTGGCGATGAACGGCACGGCCTGGATCCACACCGTGTTCCGCTGGACGCCGAACAGGTAGAACAGCGGCACGGCCACCGACTCGAACGGGATCAGCATCAGCAGCAGCACCAGCGTGAGCACCAGCTTCCGGCCGCGCCAGCGCAGCCTGGACAGCGCGTACGCGGCCATCGAATTGACGACCAGTCCGCCCGCCACCACGGTGCACGCCACGATCAGCGAGACGGCCATGAACCGCCAGAAGTACCCGGTGCTGTCCGAGGACAGGCTGCGCAGCACGACCGCGTAGTTGTGGAAGGACAGGTGGGTCGGCAGGAAGCCGGACAGGCCGGCGAGCACCCGGTCGGACGGCTTGAGGCTGCCGATGAGCAGGTAGAGCACGGGCAGGGCGAAGACCAGGCTGAGCACGCTCAGGACGGTGTAGTCGGCGATCCGACGGGCCGTCCTGCCCGCGGTGGAGCCGCCAACGATCGGCGGGTTCATGCGTCCTCCTGTTCGGGTCGGACGAGGCGGCGCTGGACGAGGGTCAGCGCCAGGACGATCAGGAAGAAGACGACCGTGACGGCGGATGCCCGGCCGATGTTGTTCTGGTCGAAGGCGGTGCTCACCGCCTCGTACATCACGGTCCGGGTGGCGTTCTCGTTGAGGCCGCCGCCGCGGACCAGGATGTAGATCTGGTCGAACACCCGGAAGGACAGCACCGAGGTGAGAAGCGCGACGAACACCAGGGTGTTGCGGATGCCGGGCAGGGTGACGTGCCGGAACTGCTGCCAGCGGGACGCCCGGTCGAGGGTGGCGGCCTCGTAGAGTTCGCCGGGGATGGACTGGAGCCCGGCCAGCAGGATGACCATCTGGAAGCCGACGCCCTGCCAGATGGACAGGACGACGACCGAGGCCATGGCGGTCAGCGAGGACCCCAGCCAGTCGAAGGCCCCCCAATGGCCCAGACTCAGGTGGTGGAGCAGGGAGTTGAGCATGCCCTGGTCGCTGCGGGCGAGGATGAGCCGCCAGATGACGGCCACCAGGGCCATGGGGAAGACCACCGGCAGGAAAAACACCGAGCGGAACAGGCCGATCGCCTTGAGCTTGCGGTTGAGCAGCACGGCGAGGGCCAGGGCGAGGCCTGTCTGGACCGGGACGACGGCCAGGGCGAAGGTGAGGTTGTTGAGCAGGGCGTGCAGGAACTGGCCGGAGAGGTCCGGGTCGGTGAAGATCCGGCGGTACTGCTCCAGGCCGAGGAAGACGGGCGGTCGGTCGGAGCCGAGCCGGGCGTTGTAGAGGGAGAGCACGACGGCGTAGCCGAAGGGGACGGCGACGAAGGCGATCAGTCCGGCCAGGGCGGGGACCGACATCAGCAGGCCGTGCAGTCCGTCTCGGCCCGCCCGGCGCCGGCCGGTCGATTCGGGAACGGCGACGGGTGCCGGTGTCGGCACGGTTCGGGATCTGGCGGTGATGGACATGGACAGGGTCCTGTTCCCGGCGGGCAGCCGGCCCGAGGGGACGGGCCGCCCGGCCGCGTGGGGCTACTTGCTGAGGGAGTATCCGTTGTTGTCGCTGAAGTCCTGGTCGATCGCCCGGGCGGCCTTGGTCAGGGCGCTCTGCGGGTCCGCGCCACCGTAGACGGCGTTGAGCGCCTGGCTGAACTGGGCGGTGATGACCGGGTATCCGGCGGTGACGGGCCGGGTGACCGCGACGCAGGACTTGTTGATGTTGCTGTCGCCGCAGGGCTGGGAGAGCCCTTGGGCGAACAGGTGGAGCGGGCCCCCGGGCTTGTACAGCGGGCTGCTGGACAGCACGGTCTTGGTGGCGGGCACCGCGCCGTTGGCGTTGGTCATGGCGCTGACGTTGGTGTCGCCCATCAGGTAGTCCAGGAACTTGCCGGCGGCCTTGGCGTTCTTCGATCCGGCGCCTATCCCCCAGGCCCAGGAACCCTGGCCGGTCTTGGGGCCGCTTCCGAAGTCGGGCAGCGGCAGTACCACCAGGTCGGAGCCGATCGCCTTGCTGTAGGCGGGGTAGCTCCAGTGGCCGGACCAGCTGAGGGCGACCCGGCCGTTGGCGAAGGCGTTGCCGTCGGTGTCGGGGTCGATGGCCGGCTTCCAGGACTGGAAGATCTTGAACGCGTCTGCCACGGCCGGGGTGTCGAGAGCGCCCGCGGCCTTGCCCTGCTTGATCAGCGCCCCGCCGGCGGACCAGACGATCGGGGAGAAGCCGTAGCTGCCCCACTCGGTGGCCAGGCCGTAGTCCTCCTTGACGTCGAGCGCCTTGTGGCTGGGGTTGGCGGCGGCGAGTTTCTGCAGTGCGGCGGTGAAGTCGGCGGCGGTCCAGGTGTCGTCAAGTCCCGTGGGGTACTTGACCCCTGCGGCGTCGAGCAGCTTCTTGTTGCCGTAGATGCCGAGACCGGAGTCGTATGTGCCGAGGCCGTAGAGCTTGCCGTCCAGGGTGGACTGGGCCTTGATCGCGTCGGTGGCGTTGGCGACGGTGCCGGGCGAGAGGTAGTCGGCGACGGGGGCGAGTTTGTGGTTGTAGACGAAGCTGGCCATGGCCGGACCGTCGAACTCGAGGACGTCCGGGAGGGCGGAGGCGCTGGTGGCGGTCAGCGTCTTGGTGTAGTCCTTCTCGGGAACGAACTTGAGGGTCGCCTTGATCTCGCTCTGCGAGCTGTTGAAGGAGGCGACCGCGTTCTGCAGGGCGGTGTTCTCGCTGTCCTGGCCCTGGTGCGCCCAGACGCTGATGGTGCCGGTGCCGCTGCCTGCGGTGGTCCTGGCCGCGGTGCCGGTGCCGCCGCAGGCGGTGAGGGTGACGGCGGGGAGGGTGAGCAGCAGGCCCAGCCGGAGGGTTCGTCTGGACTCGGTCATGAGGTGCCTCCGTCAAGGGAGTTGCGGTGGGGGGCGGTGGTGTTGCGGACGATCAGACGGGTGGGGAGTTCGAGGTAGTCGGGGACGTCGTCGGTGGCCTGGAGCCGCCGCAGCAGCAGACCGGCGGCCTCGGTGCCGTGGTCGGCGACCGGCTGAGCGACGGTGGTGAGGCCGACGACGTCGGCGAGTTCGTGGCCGTCGAAGCCGACGATCGAGATGTCGTCCGGTACGAGGAGCCGGTGCGCGCGCAGGGCGCGCAACGCACCCATGGCCATCTCGTCGGACTCGGCGAACACGGCGGTCGGTGGCTGCCGTGCGGCGAGCAGATCGGTCATCGCGCGCTCGCCGCCGTCGACCGTGTACTCGCCGTCCGCCTCCAGGGCGGGGTCGTACTCGATGCCGGCATCGGCGAGCACGTCCAGGTACGCGCGGCGGCGCAGGTCGGGGGTGGTCCAGTGCAGCGGGGCGGTCGCGCGGGTGCCGATCAGGCCGATCCGGCGATGGCCGAGGTTGACCAGGTGCCGGACGGCGAGTTCGGCGCTCGCGCGGTCGTCGATGCCGACGGTGGTGAAGCCGGGCCGGGGGCCGCCGACGGTGATCGCCAGCGGGATGCCGAGGGAGCGTAGCCGCTCGGCCTCGTCCTCCGTCGGGAGCAGCATCGAGAACACCGCGTCCACCCGCTTGCGGAGCGGGAGTTCGGCGAAGAACCGGTTGCGCGTCTCCGCCGAGCCCAGGTTGTACAGCACCACGTCGTACCCGGCGGTGCTGAACACCCGCTCGGCCGCGTCCAGCACCGTCCCGAAGAACCATCGGCCGACGTACGGCGCGAGGACGGCGATGCTGTACGTCCGGCCGCTTGCCAGGCTCGACGCACTGCGCGAGGCCGTGTAGCCGAGTTCGGCGGCCACGGCCACGATCCGCGCGCGGAGTTCCTCCGACACGCCCTCTCGTCCGCGCAGCGCGCGGGAAACGGTCGAGGCGGAGACACCCGTCGCGTTCGCGACATCGGTGATGCTCACCGTCACGGTTCTGGCTCCTTTCGGCGCGGACACGTCGCTGTGATCCGCGGGTCACCAGACCGTAAACCGGGCAAGGCAGTTGCGCAAGCGTTTGCGTTCGGATCTACTAAGGGCACTTCACCGGAGGCAAGGATGCGAGGTACTTCCGTACGCACACGCTTGCTTCCATCGCCCGACAGGAGCTGTTCCTTGCGCTACGCACCGCCCGGCCTCTGCCTCAACGACTTCGCCGTGCTCCCGGACGGTGAGGGCTACACCGTCCTGCACCTCCAGGGCCCGTGGACGGAGCACTTCGACGCCACCCGGATGGAGACCTCCTACGGCCGGGCCACCTCCCGCGACCTGGTGCGGTGGCAGGCCCAGGGCACGGCGTTCGGCGCCGGCCTGCCCGGCCGCTTCGACCAGCAGGCCGTGTGGACCATGCATCCCATCCCGCACGGGGATGGGATGGCGATGTTCTACACCGGCGTCTCAGGACTCACGCCCGCCGGCTGGCCTCTTCAGGCGGTGGGCCTGGCCTGGTCGGACCGTACGGACGGCACCGGGTGGCGGCGGCACGGCGCCGAGCCGGTGGTCCGCGCCGATGCGCGCTGGTACCGCACCGGCGAGGGTATGGCCTGGCGCGACCCGTTCGTGGTCCGTAACGACGACGGCACCGGCTGGACCATGGTGGTCTGCGCCAGCGACGCCTCCCTCCCGGTGGCACGCAGCGGCTGCGTCGGGCTGGCCACCTCCACGGACCTCGAACACTGGGAGGTGCACCCGCCGTTGATCTCTCCGGGGGACGTGGACGAGCTGGAGTGCCCGGTGCTGGAACGGGTGGACGACGGCTGGCTGCTGCTCGGCAGCATCGGCGCCACCCGGCAGGTCGAAGCCTGGACCGCGCCGCGCCTGGACGGCCCATGGGAGCGCCGAGGCCCCCTCGGCCCGTCCGGCGCCTACGCACCACGCGTGGTAGGCGCTCCGGACGGGACCCGGGTGGTGCTGCACACCGTGCCCCGCCGGGTCGGACTGCAGGACCAGGGGGCGTCCTGCCGTGGCATGCTCGCCCAGCCGAAGGCCCTGGTGCTTCCGGACGGCGCTGCTCCTCGACTGCAGTGGTGGCACGGCCTGGACCGCTGGCTCGGCCAGCCCACCGACCGGCCGGTGTTGCACGCGGCGGGGGACGTGGCGATTGACGGGCCGACTTCGGTCGTCCTGCGGTCCGACGATGGCAAGCCGGCGCTGACCGTGGACTGCACGGACGGCCGGGTCCAGGTGCACGGCCCCGGCGGCAGCCTGCTCAGTGAAGCCGAACTCGGCCATGAGCCAAGCTCGTTGCGGATCCTGACGATCGGCGAGTACGTCGAGGTGTACGCGGACGAGGTCCTCGTCCTGGTCACCATGAGCTACACCGGCCGCTGCTGCCCCTGGACCGCGACCCGGCGCGGCGCGACCGAGCCGGTGTCCGTACGCCCGGTACTGCTGCCGCACGAGCACCGCGACGACATCTCGGCCATCTGGCCTGGCCCGGCCGACGAGGAGGTGCACCCAGCGGACGGCCCGGGCGTTTCGGCGGCGGCGATACTGCCATGAGCAAACGGCACGACCGTGTCGGGCTCCAGTCGGCCTGGTGCTGTGGACAGATGACGGCCTGTCAGGAGTACTTCGGAATTGAGCAGGTCCCGGACGGGCACCATGCCGTCGCCGTCGTCGGTCACTGCGCCCGTGCGACCGTTGAGCGTCGCGGTGACAACCGCCGGCGCGGGGTCTCCGCGCCGTACCGGCGCGGACGGCGTCGGCGCCCGTGGGGCACAACGGCCGTCCACGCCGACGTCGCGGTCATCGCGACCAACGGTCACTCCCCCGAGGTCGGGCTCTCCACGCCCGACCTGGCGGAGGCGGCCGTCAAGCGCGCCATGGTGGCCGGTGCCCGTCGGGTGATGCTGGTCGCCGACTCCTCCAAGTACTGCGTCCGGCACTTCGCCCGCTTCGGCGTGCTCGATGACGTCGACATCCTGGTCATCGACACCGGGCTGACGGACCGGCAGGCAGCCGAGATCTCGACCCACGGCCCGGAGGTCCTCCGCGTCTGACCATCGGCACCGGAGATCCGGTGACTCCTGCCGGACTCGCGACGGGAGTCTCCCGGGCGGTGCCGGCCCGCAGCCGGGCGTTGATCTCCAGGGCCGCGCCGCTCACCGGGAGCGGGAGTCGGGTGTGGCGCACCGGCAGGTCGGGGCCGGCGCCAGGGCCGCCCCGGCTGGTGCCGTCGAAGTCGCCGACGAGGTACTGGACGGCGGCGGAGTGGCATGGTGGGGGCGCGCTCCTCCGGAATGGTGTCATCGTTTACTCATGTCATCGATGACAGCGGCCGCGGAAGATGACGGCCTTGCCTTGACTTCACGTCAAGATCCCTTGCGCTGCCTGGGTATGTTGAGCTGCGCCGCCCAGGGCGGATTCGGGCCGGTGACCGAGCAGGTCAGGGCCGCCACCTCGGCGGCGAAGCGGCACGCCGCGGCGGCCTCGGCGAGGCTCAGTCCGGCCAGCCGGCCGCCGAGCCGGCCGAGGTGCGCCAGGCGGTGCAGCAGCCCGGCGGTGAACGAGTCGCCCGCCCCGACGGTGTCCACCACCGCGACCTCGGGTGCCGACACCCGCACCCGCTCGCCGTCCAGCGAGACCAGCGCCCCCGCGCCGCCGAGGGTGATCACCACCAGCCGGGCGCCGGCCGCGTGCCAGCCGTCACAGGCCCGTTCGGGCGAGACGCCCGGCAGCAGCAGCTCCAGGTCGTCCGAGCTGAGCCGCAGGATGTCCGCCAGCTCGCACCACCGGCCAAGCCGGGCCCGGTAGACATCCGGATCCACCAGCTGCGGGCGGACGTTGGGGTCGATCGAGACGGTGAGACCGGCCCGCGCCCGTTCGAGGAGCAGCTCGACCAGGGCGCCGCCGGGCTCGCGGACCAGCGCGAGCGAGCCGGTGTGCAGGCAGCTCGCGTCGGCGAGAGGCACGGCGGCCAGCTCGGCCGCGCTCCACTGCCAGTCGGCGGCCCGATCGGCGTGGAACGCGTAGCGCGCCTGGCCGAGGCCGTCCACGGTGGCGATGGCGAGCACGCTCGGCTCGGCGGCCGTCACCACCGCGCCCAGGTCGACCCCGGCAGAGCCCAGGTGGGCGCGAAACAGACCACCGAAGGCGTCGGCGGAGATCCGGCCGAGGAAGCGCGTGGGCGTGCCGAGCCGGGCCAGCGCGACGGCGGTGTTGGCCGGCCCGCCGCCGGGCAGCACGCGCAGGGCCAGCTCACCCGGAAGGGCGCCGGCCGGGTCGGCGAAAGCGTCGGCAACGCACTCGCCGAGGACCGCGACGAATCGCTGGGACACGAAGGACCGCCTCTCATGGGCCGGTGACGGAACGTCGCGCGGAACGGGGCGTCAACTCTGGTCCGATTCACCGGATTTCAACCATTTTACCCAGTTGCTATGCCCAGAGGGCTTGCCCGTCGCGCAGGGATGACTTCATCATCCTCGGCAAGCTGGTGTCAACGTTGACATTTCTGGCCGCCGGACCTGACCCCGCCTCGGGACCTCCGCACCACGCAGATCAGGGAGCCCACGCGACCCTCTCCGGCGGCCAGCGGCAGGCCGTCGCGGTGGCCCGCTCGGTGGCCTGGGCGCGCAGCGTGGTGGTGATGGACGAGCCGACCGCGGCGCTCGGGGTCAAGGAGTCCGGTCAGGTACTCGACCTGATCCGACGGGTACGGGACCGGGGCCTGCCGGTCGTGCCGATCAGCCACAACATGCCGCACGTCTTCGAGATCGCGGACCGGATCCACGTCCACCGGCTCGGGCGGCGGGCCGCGCTCGCGCTGACCAAGCCGGGCGACCACTCGATGTCCGAGGTGGTGGCCATCATGACCGGTGCGCTCACCGTCGCCGAGGACGGCAGCGGTACTGTCGTGGCGGACGCCGACGCCGCCAGGGCCGCCGGGGTCCGCGCCAGCTGAGCAGTCCTGGGCGGCCCGGGCCGGAGGCCGGGCCGCCGCCCGACAGAAACGGTGGTCCATGGCCTCGACCCGTCGTCCGACGCTGCACGACGTCGCCCAGGAGGTCGGCGTGAGCGCCAAGACGGTCTCCCGGGTGCTCAACAACGACGGACCGACCTCCGCCTCGACCCGAGAGAAGGTGCTCGCCGCCGTCGAACGGCTCGGCTTCCAGCCCAACCTGATGGCCCGCAACATCCGCACCGGCGGCCCGGACACCACTGTCGGCCTGGTCGTCCCGGACATGGGCAACCCCTTCTTCGGCACGGTGGCCGGCGGGATCGAGTCCACCGTCCGCGAACGCGGACTGACCCTGCTGCTCGGCTCCTCCGGCGACGACCCGGCCCGCGAGCGCGACCTGATCGCCGCCTTCCTCGCCCGGCGGGTCAGCGCGCTCATGGTCGTCCCGGCCGACGGGTCGGACCACGCCCACCTCAGGTCCGCCCGGATCACCGGGCTGCCGGTCGTCTTCCTGGACCGCCCCGGCAGCGGCCTGGCCGCCGACTGCGTGGTCTCCTCCAACCGGGACGGCGCCCGCACCGGCGTCGCCCACCTCATCGCCCACGGCCACCGCCGGATCGGCTTCATCGGCGACCTTCCGGCCACCCTCTACACCCGCCGAGAACGCCTGGCCGGCTACAAGGACGCCCTGGCCGCCGCCGGCCTCCCGTACGACCGAACGCTGGTGGTCGGCGCCCACGGCCAGCCGGACGCGGCCGCCGCCACCGACCGGCTGCTCTCCCTCCCGGAACCACCGACCGCACTGTTCGCCGCCAACAACTTCGCCGTGATGGGGACGGTCTCCGCCCTCGCCCACGCGCGGCGCCGCGAGGTCGCCCTGGTCGCCTTCGACGACATCCCCCTGGCCGACATCCTGGAACCCGCCCTCACTGTCGTCGCCCAGGACCCGGCCGCGCTCGGCGCCGCCGCCGCCCGCACCGCCCTCGCCCGCCTCGACGGCGACCGCGGCCGGGCCCGCACCACAGTGGTCGACACCCGCCTCATCGCCCGCGGCTCGGGCGAACAGCGCCCGCCCCACCGCTGACCGGCCTCATTCGGCCGGTTGCCCTGCGTCATCCGGCCTTCGGCACACCACACCCACCCGGTCGTGCGTCCGCGTCACAACGCGTTCCGTCAGCAGATCCCGGGCAGTTGCTCGCCCGCGAGCACGTCTACCGCCCGGCGGACGCCGACCAGTCGATCTTCCTCGGTATAGGATCCGTTAGCATGCGTCGTTGATTTTCGAACACACGGACTGGCCGGTCGTCAGTCCGAACGCATGGGGGGCATGCATGGCAGATCCTGAGGCGGCTGGACGGCTGCGGACAGAGCGCGCAGCACATCGGGGGCCTGGTACCGGGCGAGACGTCGAAGCTCGCGGAGCCGTGCAACCAGGCCGCCGGCACCCTGCAGGGGTGGCTGACGGCCGCGGCGGTGCGCGACTGCGGGGCCAACTGGAAGACGCTGCTGGACCAGCTCGCCGGTGACATGGGCGACGTCGGCACCAAGCTCGCCACCACGGCCACCTACTACCGTCAGGCCGAGCAGAACGCCCACAACGGCATGCGCAACCCGGCCGCCCCGGTCCCGGACGAGCCGGACCCGTTCGGTACGACGGTCGTCCCGGGCCCCGTGAAGCCCTCCAGTGCGAAGGCTGCCGAGTAGCCCGATGGACATCAAGACGCTGTACGACGCCAACATCATCAACATCACCATCGCGAAGAACGCCTTCGACACGCTCTACTCGGCGTTCGGCCGGCACATCGAGTCCTGGCAGCACGAGGTCGCCGACCGGCTCACCAACTCGCACTGGACCGGCACCGCGTCCGACCACGCCCAGGCCCGGATCCGCTTCCTGGGCACCGAACTCCAGTCCGCGCACAGCGAGCTGGACCTCGTCGGCAAGGCCCTCGCCAAGGCGGCCGAGCAGTTCGCGCTGGCCCAGTCCCACCTGGTCTACGCCCTCGACGACGCCAAGGCCGCCAAGCTCAACGTCGCTCCCGACGGCACCATCACCTGGGACAAGGAGCCCACGTCCGCGAACTACGCGGGCGCCGGCGCCGAGACGACGGCCATAGCGATCAGCAACCGCATCACCGCCGCGCTCAACGAGGCCGACCACGCGGACCAGGAACTCAGCGCGCGGCTGAACCACTTCGCGACCAACGCCGGCAACGGCACCGGCCTGGACGCCGCCACTGTGGCCCAGGACCTGGCCGCCCAGACCGGGCGGGAGCAGATACCGCCCGCAGGCACCGAGCCGGCCAGCGTCAAGAACTGGTGGGACGGCCTCACCGACACCGAGCAGCAGACGTTCATCCACGAGCACCCCGACCAGATCGGCAACCTCGACGGCGTACCCGCGGCCGTCCGCGACCAGGCCAACCGGGTCAACCTGAGGAACCTGATCAAGGACCGCGAGACCCAACTCGCCAACCTCGGCCCCGAACCGACGAGGTACCTGAGCGTCGCCGAGGCCAACGGCGGGCCGGTGGAGAACCCCGACTACACGGAGTGGAAGCGCAAGCACGACGCCCTGCAGGAGAAGCTCACCGGCTTCCAGTCCATTCAGAGGCGGCTCGACGGCAAGCTCGAAGGTGGTGGCGGGCCGGGCTCCGAGCCGCCGCTGCTGTTGTTGGGGATCGGTGATCAGGGGCAGGGCCGCGCGATCGTGTCCTGGGGTGACCCGGACAAGGCGCGGAACGTCTCGTCGTTGGTGCCCGGGCTGAACAGCACCCTGGCAGGCGTCGGAGGCGGCGACGCCATGACGGCGAAGCGCATCTACGATTCCGCAGTGAACAGTGCGGGGGACAACGAGGAGACGCCGAGCGTCGCGTCCGTGTTCTGGCTGGGGTACGACGCCCCGCAGCTGGAGGGCACTGGCTCCTCGGTCCTCATGCAGGACCGGGCGGAGGAGGGCGGGGCCGCGTACAACAAGTTCCTCACCGGACTCCGGGCCACCCACGAGGAGGCGCCGGCGCACATGACCGCGCAGGGACACAGCTACGGCTCCCTGGTGGTCGGGAAAGCGACCCAGCAGCCCGGTGGCCTGCCCGTGGACGACGTCGTCCTGGTCGGCAGCCCGGGAGTCGGGGTGGACAAGGCATCGCAGCTCGGGATCGGTGCGGACCACGTGTACGTCGGCACGGCCAAGAACGACCCCGTCGCGGCTGCGCCGGCTCCCGGGATGCTCATTCCCGGCTGGGCCGCAGTCGAGGCGATCACGAATCCCGACGGGTTGTGGCACGGCACGGACCCGGCAAGCCAGGGCTTCGGCGCACAGCGCTTCTCGGTGGCGGACGGGACCACTACCGACTCCCACGACAACTACTTCGGGAAGGACCACAAGGGCGGCGACTCGCTCTCCAACATCGGGAAGATCGTGAGCGGCCACGGGAACACGATCACCAGGGAGGATCCGAGGTGAGGGCCGCGATATGGCGCATGGCCGTACCGGGGGTACTGCTGGCACTCCTGGTCGGCTGGTACGCCTGGCCGGAGCCCGAGGAACCCACCGTGCCGGTCGACCAGGCACAGCACCGGATCGAGGCCGAGCTCGCCGACGTCGCGGGGGCCTTCCACCCGGGGCTCCAGTGGGCCGTGGCGAGGTACGAAAGCGACCCCGACCTGACCGGACTCTGCGGTACGTCCGGGTGCAAGAGGACGGGCCGGGCGGAGATGTCCGCCCGCCAGGCGGCCCGAGTGCGGATCACCCCTACCCGGAATCAGGAGCCGCTCGACGTCGTCCAGGCACTCTGGACCGGGAAGGGCTACTCGGTCGAGCGCAACAAGGGCTCGGTGGAGGTGAAGGGCTCAGGGTTCAGCCTCCGGTTCGTCTCGGGAGTGGAGGGTTGTGCCGAGGTGTGGGCTTCCGTGTTCAATGTCACCGACATCGGCGATCGCGAGTGGATCGACAGGTTCGGACCGGGAGGGCAGGCCTACGCCGCCACCTGCGCGACGGTCGACGACCCCTACTGGTCGCACTGACACCGGGAGCCCGCCCGGCCCGGCTTCCTCGGGCCGGGCGGGTTCGGCAGCTACCTGAGCCACACCTCCGACATGCGGGAGGACAACGCCGAGATGTGGCTCCAGTCACTGATCGACGACGGCCGATACGTCCAGGACGTGTACACCGCTCGCTGAGGCAGGAGGCGCCGGCGCACGGTGACTTCGGCGGGGAGGCGAGGGCGGGGGCGGTCGGCCGGGACTTGTCGGTGGGACTCGCTAATGTTCGCCTCCTGATCATCAGTGTGAGGAGAGGGGCGGGGCTGTGCGGCGCTGGGAGTTCGCCGAGGGCGGCTCGGACAAGTTCTGGGAGGCCGCGGTCGACGGTGTCGCGGTGACCGTGCGGTACGGGCGGTCCGGTACGGACGGGCGGGAGCAGGTCAAGGCGTTCCCGACCGTGGAGGAGGCACAGGCGCACTTCGCCAAGGCGGTCGCTGCGAAGGAGCGCAAGGGCTACCGCGAGATCGGTACGGGGGCGGGTACGGAGCCCGGTGCGGCAGCGGTTCCGGTGCCCGTGGCGCGGCCCGGCGTGTCCGCGCCCACGGCCGAGGCCGACGGTCCCGAGGACGAGGACGTCTTCGTCATGCCGGACGCCTGGCGTCGGGCGCTGGTCCCGCGCCGGGGCGGCATTCCCCGCAAGCCCTCCGCGCCGGGGAAGGAGCCGGTGACCTCGTACCGCGACGGGCTGCGGCAGATGGGGGACTGGCTGGAGCAGACGCTCACCTCGGAGCACAGTGACCCGGAGCTGGTCACGGCCGCCCGCGCCCACCAGTCCGGCAGCCGGGACCCGCTCGGTGCGGCCGTGCTCGCCGCCGTCTTCTCGTATCGCAGCAACAACGGGGTCCGCGTGGCCGTGGACGCCTGGGTGGCGGAGTTCGGCCTGCCGTTCGCGGCCAGGGCCACCGTCGAGCTGTTCACGACGGCTGTCGAGACCGACTGGATCCACCAGAGGTCCGTCCACCCCCGCGTCCGGCGCGGGGCCGACCAGAGGCACGGCGCGTACCGTCCCGCTGCGGACCGGGTCCGGTCGCTGCTGGCGGACTGCAACGAGGAGACCCACCGCGCGGCGGTCGAGGCCCTGGCGGGCTGCCGGAACGACCTGACCCGCCTCGTGGTGGCGGCGTACCTGGTGCCGTCCGAGACCGCCTGGGTCGAGGAGTGCGTCGCGTCGGGCTCCCGGCTGGCCGCCGTCGAGTGGTCGATGCTGCTGTGCTCGCTCTCCTCAGCGGAACCGCTGGAGAAGCTCCCCCCGCTGCCGAGCCTGGGTTATGACGGTTGGTCCACCGAGATCATCGCGACCGTGGCGGAGGGCCTCGGCGGCGACGCAGCACCGGTGATGCTGCACGACCTGACCACCAGCTACCACCACAAGGACGGCAAGAAGCTGATCCTGGACGCGCTCGCCGAGCTCCCCTCCGACGAGGGCTTCCGGGGGCTACTGGCCCAGCAGGACGGCATCAAGTCCACCCGCGCCGCCCTCATGGCCGGTCTCCGCCGCTTCCCCCGGCGTGCCCTGCGCCTGCTCGCCGAGGCCGCGGCGGCCTCCACCGACCCGGCCACTCAGCAGCTCGCCCGGCAGCTCCTCACCGGCCACGTCGCCGTCCACCGCGCGACCGCGCTCGAACTGCTGCCGGAACTGACGCCGGAGCAGGCGGCCCTGGTCGAGCCGCTCACCGACCTCGGCGAGCGGGTGCCGGAGGTCGGCCCCGACTCGCTGCCGGAGCTGTTCACCAGCCCGCCGTGGACCCGGCCGCGCTCCGCCGGCAAGCCCCGCGTGCTGACCGGCCTCAGCGCGCCGCAGGACCCGCAGATGCGGTGGCTGCCGGGTGAGCGCGAGGCGTGGGCGGCGACGTCCGAAACCTGGTACACGAGCTGGTCGGACGACGACTGGCAGCGGGTCGCGGCCACGATCCGGGCCAGGATCGGGCAACCCGAGGACGCGCGGCTGCGCGGCGGACAGCACGCCGAACTCGCGCTGTTCGCCTACGGCGATGAGGAGTTGGCCCGGCCCCTGCTCGCGCAGTGGCGCGCAAGTGAGCGCATCTGGCACTCCGGGGACTCCCTGCGCCGGGTCGCCGCCCGCTTCGGGACAGAGGCCGTCGAACCGATCCGGGCCGCCGCGCTGGGGAACCCGGCCACGCACGCGCCCCTGCTGCTTCCGTACCTGGACGCCCGGGTGGCCGAGACCATGGCGGACTGGCTGCTGCGCCTCAAATCGGCCGGGAGCACAGCGCGTTCCTGGTTCACCCGGCACGGCGTGGACGCGGCCCGGCTGCTGGTGCCCGCCGCGCTCGGGAAGACCGGGCCGGCCCGGCACGGCGCCGAGCAGGCCCTGCGGGTGATCGCCGAGGCGCACGGCGCGGCGGCGGTGCGCGCGGTGGCCGGCGAGTACGGGCCGAAGGCGGAGGAGGCCGTGGGCGCACTGCTGTCGGCCGACCCGCTGGTGACCGCGCTCCCGGCGAAGCTGCCCCCGCCCTGCGACTGGACGGAGCCGGTGATGCTGCCGCAGCTGCTGCTGCGCGGCGGCGAGGGCGCCCTGCCCGCCGAGGCGGTGCGGCACGTGCTCACCATGCTCGCGCTGTCCGCGCCCGGGGCGTTCTACCCGGGCCTCGACCAGGTGGCCCTGTTGTGCGAGCCGCGGTCGCTGACGGAGTTCTGCTGGACGGTGTTCGAGCAGTGGCGACTGGCCGGCATGCCCGCCCAGGACGGCTGGGCGCTGCACATACTCGGCCGGTTCGGTGACGACGACACGGTCCGCCGGCTGACGCCGGTGCTCCGCGCCTGGCCGGGCGAGGGGGCCCACCACCGCGCGGTGGACGGCCTGGAGGTGCTGGCCGCCATCGGCACCGATGTGGCCCTGCTGCACCTGCACGGCATCGCGCAGCGGGTGAAGTTCAAGGCGCTCAAGACCCGGGCCCAGGAGAAGATCTCCGAGGTGGCAACCGGTCTCGGCCTGACCGGGGAGCAGCTGTCCGACCGCCTGGTCCCGGACTTCGGGCTGGACGCCGACGGGACCACCGTCATCGACTACGGCACCCGGACGTTCACGGTCGGCTTTGACGAGCAGCTCAAGCCGTACGTGCTGGACGCGGCCGGCGCCCGCCGCAAGGACCTACCCGCCCCGGGGGCACGGGACGACGCCGAGCTGGCGCCCGCCGAGCGCAAGCGCTTCGCCGCGCTCAAGAAGGACGTCCGCACGGCGGCAGGGGACCAAATCCGCCGCCTGGAGGAGGCCATGGTCACCCAACGCTCATGGACGGCAGAGGAATTCAACCAGCTCTTCGTCGGGCATCCGCTGCTGTGGCACCTGGTCCGCCGCCTGGTGTGGCTGTCCGAGACGGACGGCACGGTGACAGCGTTCCGCGTAGCCGAGGACCGCACCCTGGCGGACGTCCGGGACAAGGCTTTCGCGCTGCCGGCCACGGCCTCTGTCCGGCTGGCGCACCCGCTCCTGCTCGGCGACGGCCTCGCCGACTGGTCGAAGCTCTTCGCCGACTACGAGATCCTGCAGCCGTTCCATCAACTCGGGCGCCCGGTACACGCGCTGACCGACGAGGAGCGGGCCGGCCACCGCCTGTCCCGCTTCGAGAACGGTCCGGTGCTGCCCACCACCCGGCTGGTCGGCATGGAACGGCGCGGCTGGCGGCGCGGCGAGCCCCAGGACAACGGCGTCGAGCAGTGGCTGTCCCGCCGGGTCGGGCCCGACCTCTACGTGGTGATCGCCCCGGAGGAAGGCATCGCGGTCGGCATGTTCGACTCCTACCCCGAGCAGCGGGTGGAAACGGTGTGGCTCGACAGGCGCCCGGGTGACTACTGGCCCCACAACCGCACCTTCCCGACCTTCGCCGAGCTCGACCCGGTGATCGCCTCCGAGGTGATCGCCGACCTCACCGAGCTGACCACGCTGTGACGTGACCCCGCCGCCGCGCCCTTCACCGTCCGTGCCGTGGCCCATTGCGCCCGGACGCCACCCCGTGCCGCACCCGGAATCCGGGCGGGCCGGGGCGGCGCCCCCGGGTCCGGGTCAGTTGCGGAGCAGGACCCAGGAGCCCAGGCCCGCACAGCCCGCACTGTTGTAGGCGCCCAGGTGGTAGCCGGCCGGGACCGCGTTGCCGGGGCAGATCGACAGCCCGGGCGCAGCCAGCTGCTGGAACCAGGAGCCGATGCCGCGGCAGCCGGTGCTGTAGTGGCCGGTCATGACGTACCCGGCCGGGATCGGCGAGCCCGCGCAGGTCCAGATCCCGTCCGTGACCAGCCGCATGAGCCAGGCGTCGCCGAGACAGGGGCTGCTGCTGGGGTTGTGGTCGGTGAGCACGTAGCCCGCCGGGATCGGCGAGCTGGCGCAGATCCACAGCGGGTCCTGCGCGGGCTGCACGTAGGAGCCGCCGGCTCCGTTGCAGCGACCGGCGTCGTACACGGTGATGACGTAGCCGGGCGGCACGGGCGTCCCCCGGCAGATCCAGCCGGCGCCGGCCAGTTGGGCGGACGGGGCGGAGGAAACGGAGGCAGCGGGTGGCGCGGCGGGCGCGGCGCTCGCCGTGCCCGCCGCGGTGCCGGTGAGGACGGCCGCCAGCAGCGCGACCACCCCCGCCACGGCGGCGAGCCGCCCCCGGAGGGCCGCCCAGGACGAACGGTCCAGCAGTCGGTGATGTCCTCTGATCACGTCACACCAGTCCCATCGGCAGGTCCGTGCGGCACCGCACGACGGCCGTACGGTGCCGGTTCGTGGAGCTGCCACGACCCTAACGGGGTCGGCGCAGCTGATTTGCTCACGGCATGGACACATCACCATATTGTCCGGAACTGCGCGTCCAATGCCCGCAATCCCGCCCTTGACGGGAAGAACCGGCTCCCACCCCGCGCGCGGGAAGGCCGCCCGTCGACTTCCCACGCGCGGGGCCGCCGCCTCGAAGCGGTCAGGTCAGGCTCCGCACCCAGCCCCGGACGCGGGCCCGCAGCCGAGCCACCGCGCGTGCCGGGCCGTCTCGTCGCCGACGGCCGGAAGCTCGTCCGGGCTCCCGTACGTACCGGCCCCTTCCTCGCTCCACCGCGTCAGGAACGGGCGCCAGTCGAAGGTCTCCTCGGTCATGTCGGCGATCCTTGCACGCATCACCGACCCCGGCCTGCGGCCGTGCACGACCCTGGCGATGGCAGCCACCGGTCGTCCACCATGCGGTGGGCGTCGAGGACCACGGCGAGGGTGAGGTGCCGCCGCCGTCGCCGAGGTCGTCGCGACGGCCGCCGCCGAGGCCCTGCCGGCCGAACCCACCCGCCGCCGGCCACAGCCGGCCCGGGTGCGTCCGGGGCAGCCCGGCGGAGTTACCGGTTGGACGGCGCCCCCGGGCGGCCGGGGGCGGGTTCGATCGAACACCTCCGCGATCAGGACGACTTGGTGATGGTGTAAACGACGTAAACGCCGCACTGGGAACCCGAGCCCTGCTTGGTGACGACCCAGCCGGCCGGAATCGCGGACGGCCCGCAGACCTGCATGCTGGTCTGGTCGGTGACCTTGACGATGGTGTACGTCCCGTAGGTGCCACAGGCGGCGGAGGTGGTCTGGATCGCGGTGATCACCCAGCCGGCGGGGACGGCGGACTGTCCGCAGTCCTGGAGGGTGGTCTGGTCCGTGACCTTCAGCAGCGAGTACAGCGGGTAGTTGCCGCAGCCCGCTCCGTTCTGCATCGCCGTGATCACCCAGCCCGCCGGAACCGGGGAGTTCCCGCAGGCCTGGATGCTCGTCTGGTTCGTCAACTGGACGACCGTGTACGTCCCGTAGGTGCCACAGGCGGCGGAGGTGGTCTGGATCGCGGTGATCACCCAGCCGGCGGGGACGGCGGACTGTCCGCAGTCCTGGAG